>CBIHRH010000214.1:0-7869 GCA_966212365.1 uncultured Emticicia sp.
TTGTTAATTATTCTTGTTAAAACTATTTATTGTAATTGAAATTCGCATTCACACACCACCCTCCCCACGCCGAACGGCACCTCCCCGCCACAATTAAAAACAAAAAAGCCCTCTTGAGCATCAAGAAGGCTTCTACCAATGTCTTTGATTGGAATTATGCTTTAAGCGCGTTTTGCAATTCTTCCATAGGAACCATTTCTTCCTTGAAAGTATATGCACCGGTTTTAGGAGACTTCACAGCTTTGATAACTTTTGCGAAGTTTTTTCCTGCGGTTTTATCACGAAGCGTAGCGACTACTTTCTTTGCCATTTGAGTATCGTTTTATGATGTATTGATTCAACTGATTTTACAGGATTCTGATAAAATCTATGAACCCCTACAATCAAAATTATTTAATTTCTTTGTGAACTGTATGTTTTTTCAGGAATGGGTTATATTTCTTTAACTCCATACGACCTGTAGTGTTTTTACGGTTTTTAGTCGTAACGTAGCGAGACATACCTGCTACACCGCTTGTTTTTTGCTCAGTGCACTCTAGGATAACCTGTACACGATTGCCTTTCTTCGCCATTGTTTTATGTATTTGATAACTTTAAAATCTATTTTTCGGGCTGCAAAGATACTAAACTCTTGATTATTAAACAAATCTCTTTTAAAAGTTTTTTATGAATTTATGAGATTTTATGTTGCTAACTACAATTTTATAGATGTCGCCGTTGACAATTTCAAAAGAAATGCAATAAATTCGTTTTAATATTATAGTTTTGAACTGTACAGATAAAATCGACCTGAAATCTTATGAATAATACACGCATTAACTTACTGGCCCGTCCGATTGGTAACCCGACACCTGAATGTTGGGACATAGAAGAAGTAGATACCCCCGAATTGCAGGAAAACCAGGTATTGGTACAGGTGCAATTTTTATCTATTGACCCGGCCATGCGCGGGTGGATGAATGAGGGGAAGTCTTACGTAAGACCTGTCAGGATAGGTGAGGTAATGCGGGCTTTAGGTGCCGGGGTAGTGGTTGAATCAAAACACCCTGATTTTTCAGCAGGTGATTCTGTAACAGGAATTACCGGTGTGCAGGAGTATGCAGTATTAGAAGGTAAAGATTTAGTAAAAGTTGACCCAAATTTTGTACATTTACCTGCTTACTTAGGCACTTTGGGCATGTCTGGACTGACTGCTTACTTCGGATTATTAGATACAGGCCAACCAAAACCGGGTGAAACGGTTCTGGTATCAGGCGCTGCCGGAGCAGTAGGCAGTGTAGTAGGCCAGATTGCCAAAATAAAAGGTTGTAGAGCAGTGGGTATAGCCGGAGGCGAAGACAAATGTAAATATGTAGTAGAAGAATTGGGCTTTGATGCCTGCGTAGATTATAAAACAGGAAACCTGAGAGGACAATTGAAAGATGCCTGCCCCAATGGCATTGATGTCTATTTTGATAATGTAGGTGGAGAAATATTAGATACAGCATTGACCTTAATTAATATGAAAGCAAGAATTGTGATTTGTGGAGCTATTTCACAATACAATGCCATTCAGAAACCGGCAGGGCCAAGCAATTATATGTCGTTATTAGTGAATCGTGCCCGTATGGAGGGGATTGTGGTTTTTGATAATGCGGCTAATTATGGCAAAGCCATTAAAGAAATGGCAGGCTGGGTAGCGCAGGGAAAACTCAATGCCAGAGTAGATGTAGCCGAAGGGGGCATCAAGGCATTTCAGGATACTTTCATGAAACTTTTTAAAGGAGAAAACACTGGTAAACTGGTTTTGAAAGTAGCATGATGCCAACCCGTCCGGAAACAGATACCATTCATTCAATCATTCAGAAAATCGCCTCGCTACAATCGCGGGGCGCTCAATATTTCCCCCAGGGCATTTTCCCGTCTTATCGCCAGAATAAATATCTATTTTATAAGCGCCCTGATACCAATATCTTTTATACGGCTTCTATTGTTTTTGTACTCAATCAATTAAAATCTTCTTTGCCTGCTGACTCACAGTTAATTGTTGAGGAAATTACATCTAAGGCCATTAAGAACTATTCTTCATTTCAGAATAAAGATGGTTTAAAAACCTATAATTTCTGGCAAACGCCTAAAGATGGGCGTGTTTCTAATCATTTCCCAAACGGCTATATTTTCCATCGTTCAGAACATTTCAGATTGCCTGATGATATTGATGATACCTCATTGGTTTATCTGACCTCGCAGGCAAGTAAAGATGAAGTAGTCTGGCTGAAGGAAAAACTACAATTACACGCTAATTTATCAGAGGGTCCAACCAAAAAAAGACAGATAAAGAATACGTTTAAGCATTATAAAGACCTTGAAATCTATTCAACCTGGTTTGGGAAAAACATGGCTATTGAGTTTGATGCCTGTGCTTTATGTAATCTGATGTATTTATTTGAAGAACATCAATTACCACATAATGCGTATGATATAGATACTTATCAATATCTGGTAGGCATTGTCAAAAGAAAAGAATTTATAAGCCACCCTTTTCGGGTATCTCATAACTATGCTACAGCACCTCTGGTTATTTATCATCTGGCTCGTTTATTAGGAGGCTTTGCAAATACTCCTTTAGAATCTTGTAGGAAAGAATTAATTGAACTTGCACTATTATTATATCAAATAGAAAAGGTAGCAATGAATAAAATATTGCTGCAAACCTCACTTCTGAAATTAAGCAGAGCTGATGACTTTGGGTACAAAAATGAAATAGAAGATTGCCTGAAAGCTGACTCAATACTTAATCTATTAATACCCGACCCTGATTTCTGTTATTTCTTAGGGCCGTTGTTAAGTTCTTATGAGTACCCGATTTTACAGTTTTTTGCTCCAATGAAAATAACCCAGATGGATTGGAAATGCGAAGCGCATGAATGGGTTTTGTTTTTAGAAAATCTGATAGAACGCGATAAAAATTAGCATCTTATACTACTTTATTATCCTTTCAAACCGGGAATCTTGTAAATATCATGGCAAAGTGCTAGTATAGCATAGTATTTTATGAATTTGCTAAGGCTTTTAAAACTTTTATACATATGTACCTCCGTTTGCCTTTTGAATCCTCAATCAATCGTCATAGAAATAGATTACTGATTTTTCTATTAGCTATCGCACTTGTCGCAGTTAGCTTGATAGTATTATTGATAAATTATCTGAATGGCAATCGGTTGTTTCATGGTTTCTATTCAAAACCATCAGCGTATCAGATAGAAAACGCATTCCCGAATCTGAAATTCAATAGTCCGGTGGAGTTTGTACATGCAGGTGATGGTACTAATCGTATTTTTGTATTAGAGCAGGAGGGCGTTATAAAAGTATTTGATAATAATCCATCGGTAAAAGCGGCAACTACCTATATGGACATAAGAGATAAGGTAGATGATTTAGGTGAAATGGGTTTATTAGGCATTGCCTTTGACCCAAACTTCAAAGAGAATGGTTATTTCTACGTAAATTATAATAGAAGGAATCCTTTAGAAACAATTATCGCCCGTTTTAAAGCCAATAATTATAAAGATGCCAAAGTATCTCCTTCATCAGAATTAATTATTATGAGATTCCCACAGCCTTATGATAACCATAATGGTGGGAAAGTTGCCTTTGGGCCTGATGGCTATCTTTATATTGCCGTAGGTGATGGCGGTGCCTGGGGCGACCAGCATAACTATTCGCAGAACAGGAGTTCTATTTTAGGCAAAATGTTGCGGATAGACGTGCATAAAACAGATAAGGGCAATTATGGTATTCCGGCAGATAATCCGTATGCGGGTAATAAGGAGGGATTCAGAGAGGAAATTTATGCTTATGGGTTGCGTAATCCCTGGCGTTTTAGTTTCGATTCAAAAACCAGACAAATGTGGGTAGGTGATGTAGGGCAGAATGAATTTGAAGAGATAGATATTGTTACCAAAGGAGGCAATTATGGCTGGCGTTTGAAAGAAGCCAACCGATGCTACAATCCAAGAAACGATTGCGATCCATCAAATACCTTGATAGACCCTATTCATCAATATCCTCGTGGAGATGGTACTTCCGTTACAGGTGGATACGTATATCATGGCAAGCGGATTCCTGCCTTACAAGGTAAATATATTTTTGCTGATTATGCCAAAGGCAACGTCTGGGCTCTCTCTTTTAACGGAAATATTAAAACAGGTAATGAATTGTTGCATGCAGATGCTGGCTCTGTATCTTCTTTTGGTGTAGATGCCAATGATGAAATTTATATCCTCGACCATTATAGCGGACAAATCAAGCGATTGGTGGCAGGGAAATAAAAACCTGCCTAAATGCGCATAGAAATGCCCTTGCCTTTGAGGTAATACTTCAATTCAGGTATACCTATTTCTTTGAAGTGGAAGATACTGGCGGCTAATCCTGCATCGGCTTTTCCTGTGGTAAAAACATCATAAAAATGCTCCATTGTTCCGGCTCCGCCTGAGGCAATAATTGGTATATTGGCATTATCAGAAATCAGGGCAGTGAGTTCTAAGGCAAATCCGGCTTTGGTGCCATCGGTATCCATCGACGTCAGAAGAATTTCACCAGCACCCCGGTCTTCAACTTCTTTCGCCCATTCGATGGTTTTTAGTTCGGTTGGTTTTCTGCCGCCGTGTGTGTGCACAATATGTTCTTGTGAGCCATTTTCTAAGGTAATATATCGGGTATCAATAGCCACCACAATACATTGAGAGCCAAACTCTAAAGCTAATTCATTAATCAAACCAGGATTACGCACGGCCGATGAATTGATAGAAACTTTATCTGCTCCGGCATTTAATAGTTTGGATACATCAGAAACTGAACCGATACCTCCACCTACACAGAAAGGAATATTAACCGTGCGGGCAACACGACGAACCAGGTCTATTAAAGTCTTACGTTCTTCAACTGTTGCTGTAATATCAAGAAACACGAGTTCATCTGCACCTTGCAATGCGTATTCGGCTCCTAATTCAACAGGGTCTCCGGCATCACGTAGATTTACAAAGTTCGTACCCTTTACTGTACGCCCGTCTTTTATATCTAAACAGGGGATTATTCTTTTGGTAAGCATGGTTTGGTCTATTTAGTGATTATTTTGTCTGAACTTTGATTTAACTGATTCTTATGATTTCACTGATTTGAATCAATTGATTTATATATTCAATTTAAATCATACTAATCAGTTCAATCAGGTAAATCAAAGTTCAGACAATTATTCACTCAATTCTTTATAAATATTCGGTCTCGCAATCTGCATCATAATGTCAGGATTATCCAGAGGGGTGAAGCCGAATTGGGCATATAAACCATGTGCATCACGGGTGGCAAGCATCCAGCGTCTCAGATTCTGTAATTCTGGTAATTGCTGAATGCATTCCATGAGCCATTTTGATAAGCCTTTGCCTCTTTCTGAATCCAGTACAAATACGTCGGCTAAGTAAGCAAAGGTAGCGCAGTCAGAAATAATACGTGCATAACCTACCTGTTCGCCTGAATCTTTATAGATCCCAAAAGCGATTGAACCCGCAGCCGCACGCTTCACTACTTCTATCGGAATTTCCGGCGACCAGTAACTGGTTTTTAGGAAATTATGAATTACGTCAAACTGTAACAGTTCTTTGTCTGTGCTGATACTATAGCCGTCTTTTCTGAATTCGTGGTTCATATAAATCTGCGTTCAATGTCTTTCAAGCTAATGCGATTTTCATAGATAGCCTTGCCCACAATGACCCCAAAAATATTTAATTCGGCTAATTCTTCAAGGTCAGTCATAGAACTTACGCCTCCACTGGCTATTACCTTTAAATCAGGAAATTGTTCCTGCATTTTCTTATATAAATCTACAGATGGGCCTTGTAACAAACCATCTTTGGCTACATCTGTACTGATAGTGTATTGAATACCTTTCTGAATCCATTCGCCTACAAAATCATATACCCATACGCTCGTTTCTTCTTCCCAACCGCTTACGGCAATTTTTTCCTGTCTTGCATCTGCACCCAGAATAATTGCTTCGCTGCCATAAGATTTGAGCCATGATTCAAATAAGTCAGGATTTTTAATGGCTATGCTTCCTCCTGTTACCTGTTTCGCGCCACAACCAAAAGCTAATCTGATATCCAGATCTGATTGTACCCCTCCACCAAAATCAATATGCAGATTGGTTTTTGAAGCAATGGTTTCTAATACTTTGGAATTTACAATCTTTTTCTGCTTGTCACCATCCAAATCAACCAGATGTAAACTCTTGATTCCGGCATCTTCAAACATTCTGGCTACTTCAAGCGGATTTTCATTATAGGTTTTTTTCTGGGAGTAATCACCTTGGGTAAGGCGAACACATTTACCTTCTATGATATCAATGGCGGGTATGATCTGGAGCATTTATTAACTAAATAGTTTATTATATTGAATCTGAATCGGGAATACTATAAAGATTTATAATGTGGGAATTTTAAAGGCTTTATGTATATATACTTTTTAGACGAAATTGAAATATATTATCCCTACGGGATACCAATATTCAAAAAACTTATTAATACTACCGATATATCGTCCCTAACGGGACTAAAAAATATCCCGTAGGGATAATATATCGGTAGAAAAAATAGCAAAAATCTATCTTAAGTCCCGTAGGGACGATATATTAAAGCCTTTTAATCTATTTGACTAAGTGTATCTTCTTATGCTATTTTATGGAAACTGGGTACGAATCTTGGCAAGACGAAATAGTCGTTCCAAAACAATATAATGATTCAGTTCATCTTTTTCACTCTTATCAAGGTCTCTTTCTTTAGATTTCTCAATTAAATCCTCCAAACGAGCCTGCAATTCTTCACTATCTTTTAGTGCCTGAACTTTTAAAGGGTCGAGACGAGCAATTAATCCTGCTAATTGGTCATATATATTATAAATGAACACGGGTTTTAATTTTGACAGGGTAATTATTAACAGAAATAAATCTTATTTACACTTTCAAAAAATTCTCAAAAATCTTCTGCCCCACATCTCCACTAATCTCAGAGTGAAACTGGGCAGCAAAGAAATTATCTTTTTGTAACATGGCCGAATATTCAAGCATATATTCGGTTTTAGCTACGGTATAATCACATAAAGGCGCATAGTAACCATGATTGTAATATACATACGAATGTTCTGCTAAGCCGTCGGTCAATTCACAACTATATCCATAGATATCATTCCAACCCGTTTGCGGTACCTTGAAACCTTTAATCTGAGGGAATTTTAAAACAGGCACATCAAACACCCCTAAGCAATTGGTATTATTTTCTTCCGACGATTTGCATAGCAATTGCATACCTACACAGGTACCCAGAAAAGGTTGTTTCAAAGTCGGAATCAGTTTATCCAAACCATTCTCACGCAGGCTTTTCATGGCTGTACTGGCTTCGCCTACACCTGGAAAAATGATTCTTTCTGCCGAGCGGATAGTATCGGCATCATCCGATAATTCGTAGGCTACACCAATACGTTCCAGGGCATACATCACCGACTGCACATTACCCGCGTTATATTTAATAATGATGACTTTCAAATCAGAGAAAATTGAAGAGGTTTATTATGGTGTTGTTAATAAGTTTATATTCAGGCTTTGTAATTAGAATTTCAAGCATCTATATGAGGCTTGAAATTCTAATTACAAAGCTATGTTTATATAATTATAATATAAACACAAAATAAAAAAAGTACTATTATATCTTTTCTTTGTTTAATTAATAGAAGTGCTTTGAATGCAAAAAATTAAGTAAAAATTATGTGAGGTCGTTTCTTTTCGATAAATGAAACAATAAAATTATATTTGTATATAAATATTTTGAATTATTACGGCAT
>CBIHRH010000215.1:0-7863 GCA_966212365.1 uncultured Emticicia sp.
CATTATCAAAATGATGAGTTTTGTTCACCAATAACACCGACTTATTATAATCGTAATTATTATTGTATTTATGATGGATTCGAATGGTGCTCCAATACTCTATTGATTCATAAAATTTATCAAATGTATAGCCCTTTGGGACAAATAGTTTTGAAACATTTCTACATCCCAAACCAAAATACTGAAAAATATCATTTCCCAGATTGGCTAAATCTGATCTTGATTCTTCACCTGTCAGAATCGCGACAGATGTTCTATTCTTACGAATAATATGTGGTATTTTAGAAAAATAGTATTCAAAATGCTTGGCTGTATTATCACTTCCCGTAGCAATCACAGCTTCAGCTGCATTCAGTTTATCAACCACCTGAATCAATTCTTTAAGGTCAGGGTTAATTTCAAAGATTTTACGAATCAGAAAACGCATCAGAATAGAATCACCCGAACTCAGTTTAATCAAAGCTATGTTTCCACTCAAAACTACACAAAGCAAGTCATGAAATCCCACAACCGGAATATTTCCTGCCATCACAATTCCCACTTTTTTGGGACTAGTATTTGTTTCAATATGGTTAGCAGCAACAAAGTTTTCTAATTGTGCTTTATTGAGATAATATTTAGCTGTATTGTTTATTGCTAATTTTACGTTATCTTCTGTAAACCAGGCATTTTCGTTACGGGCGGCATATGACCATTGTTTAATCAATTCAGTGTTATTTTCGTCAAGTATGAAGTCTCCCAATTGTGAAAATGTAAGTATAAGGTCTTTTAATTGCATTATTTTTAGAAAAAATGATTTGTATCTTAAAAACCTACAAAAATACGACTAAATTGAAACTTTGAAGCCGTATATTTGTTGATTATTTGAAAACTACTAAAAATATAGAGAGAGTATGGCAATAATGATTACAGACGAATGTATCAATTGTGGTGCATGCGAACCTGAGTGCCCAAACACGGCAATTTATGAAGGAGGAGTAGAATGGACTTGGGGTGGAGGAACAAAATTAACAGAAGTTGAATTAGGCGACGGATCGGTTATTGGCGGTAAAGACCCAATGTCACCAATATCCGACGAGTTTTATTATATTGTTACAGATAAGTGTACTGAGTGTCATGGTTTTCATGAGGAACCACAATGCGCAGCCGTTTGCCCGGTTGATTGCTGTGTGCCAGACCCTGATAATGTAGAAGACGATGATACGCTTGCTGCGAAAAAATCTTGGCTTCATGCTGAAGCGTAATATTTAGTATTGGTATACATTTCGCTCTCAATATTGAGTGCCTGCATGATTTCTCATGCAGGCACTTTTTTTTGCTTTATTCCTGAAAATTTCACGCAAAATTTTTACCAGTATAAAATCTTTTAGCTTAACTATTCCAAAAAGGAATGGAGCATAATTTAATATCGTTTAAGAGAGAAAATTTGAAGCTATATATTCGTAAATTATTTAAAAACGAATAAATAAAGACAGTATGGAAATAATGATTACAGACGAATGTATCAACTGCGCTGCATGCGAGCCTGAATGCCCGAATACCGCGATTTACGAAGGTGGAGTTGAGTGGACGTGGGGAGGAGGAACAAAATTGACAGAAGTAGAATTAGGCGATGGAACGATTATCGGTGGTAATGAAAGGATGTCGCCTATAACCAGCGAGCTTTATTATATAGTTACAGATAAGTGTACAGAATGCCATGGTTTTCATGAAGAACCACAATGTGCGGCCGTTTGCCCGGTTGATTGTTGTGTGCCAGACCCTGATAATGTTGAGGACGATGATACACTTGCCGCAAAAAAAGCATGGCTTCACGCTGAGGCATAATATTTAGTATTTATATCCATTTGCCTCTTCATATTATAGGCCTGTCCGAGAAACCGGACAGGCCTTTTTTTTTGTCTCAATCTTCCAATTGTACATATTTAAGAAATAATTGTACTTCGGAATAATATATTGAATATATGTAAAAAATCAATATAATATTTGTTTTGTTAACTTATTGTATTTTTCTAATAATTTATATTTTATTATATGTATAAATAAAGGAATAATATTTTTTTTAAGAAATTATTATTTTTTTTGAACATAAAATTTGGAATTAAAATAATTTTACCGAACATTTGTAATGAAATTTAATTTCAAACAATCGCCACTTAAACCAAAGATTATTATGAAAAAATTGATTTTTACAGTATTATCGTTGTTTTCAATAGCAACTGCTGAAGCACAAGAAAGTACAACAACCACAGAAGAGAAAAAGAACCCACTTACATTTTCAGGCTACGTTGATACTTACTTTTTTGGCAACTTAAATAACCCGGCATCAAGATCAAATTTAGGAGTTTCAGGTTTCGAACGTATATTCGACCAGAAACCAGGTCAGTTCCAATTAGGTCTTGCGCAAACCAAATTGTCTTATTCCACAGATAAAGTTGATGCAGTAATCGATTTAGTATTCGGTAACCATGCTGACCTTGGAAACTATGGTAATATAATCAGTCCGGTAACAGGAGCAACAAGTACAGCTTTAGCTGTTAAACAAGCTTACATTACATGGAAGGCTTCAGACAAATTCTCATTAACAGCAGGTCAGTTCGGTACTCATATTGGTTATGAAGTAATTGATGCTCCGGTAAACTACAATTACTCATTGTCAAACCTTTTCGGTAACGGTCCTTTCTATCATACTGGTTTGAAAGCGACAGTCGCTCTTTCAAGCAAAGCGTCGTTAACTGCAGGTTTGGTAAACGGTATTGACACTAAAGATGATAATAATGATAAATTAGGTGTTATGGCTCAGTTCTATGTCTCTCCTGCAGAAGGTTGGAATTTATACCTGAACTGGTTAGGAAGTGATGAAGGTGTAACTGAAAAATCATACTACTCAATCATCGATTTAACAACATCATACCAAATCACTGAGAAATTCTTATTAGGTGTGAATGCGGCTTATGGTACACAAGATAAAAAATCATGGGGTGGGGCTGCCTTATATGCCCAAGTTGCCTTTACAGATAAATTCGGGTTGGGTGCACGTTACGAATATTTCGACAATACAAGCGGTATCCGTGGTTTGAAAAACCCATCAAGACCAGATGGTGGTACATCAGTAAACTCTTTTACTTTAACATCTAACGTGACAATTTCTGAAAACCTATTGTTCAAACCTGAGTTCCGTTTGGATAGCTATGCTAAAGGAGTAGGTGCAGAAGGTGAGCAATTCCAGGATAGCGATGGTAAATTCACTAAGAGTTCTCAGTCAACATTTGGTGCAGCACTAATCTTCAAATTCTAATATACTTCGTCAATAGACCTAAACTAAACTTATACATTAATTTTTTGTACAACACTTAAAACCCCAAACACATTATGCGTAAAAATCCTCTTCCTCTGATTATTTTGCTTGCCATAGCAATCGCAGGAGTGTTTATGCCTGCTGTACCATCAACAATTGTTACAGATGGTATTAATGGAGCTGATACAGCTTGGATGCTTGTCAGTACTGCATTGGTTTTAATCATGACGCCCGGATTAGCTTATTTCTACGGCGGTATGGTAAACACTAAAAACGTTATCTCAACTATGTTGCAAAGCTTTATTGCCATGGGTGTAATCTCAATCCTTTGGGTTACAGTTGGCTTTAGCTTGGCTTTCGGAGATTCTATTGGTGGTTTCGTTGGTAATCCTTCAACATTCTTTATGTTCAAAGGTGTTTTAGAAAGCAAACCTTGGTCGTTAGCACCAACTATTCCTTTAGTAGTTTTTGCTTTCTTCCAATTGAAATTCGCCGTTATCACTCCTGCTTTGGTTACAGGTTCATTGGCAGAACGTATCAACTTTAAGTCATACGTATTGTTCATTATCCTTTTCAGCTTGTTCATTTACGCTCCATTAGCCCACTGGACATGGCATCCTGACGGTTTCTTGTTCAAGTTAGGTGTTCTTGACTTCGCTGGTGGTACTGTTGTACACATGTCAGCTGGTTGGGCTGCTTTAGCAGGTGCTATCTATTTGAAACGTCGTCGTGCTCATGTTGAAGGAAGCTTCCTTCCCCCGGCAAATATTCCTTATGTATTATTAGGTACAGGTTTACTTTGGTTCGGTTGGTTTGGTTTCAACGCAGGCTCGGCATTGAGCGCAGGTACTTTAGCTGCCTCAGCTTTTGCTACAACTAATACTGCTGCTGCTGCTGCTGGTTTGGCTTGGGTATTGTTTGATGCTGCTCGCGGCAAAAAAGTTTCGGCCCTTGGATTCTGTATTGGTGTAGTAGTTGGTCTTGTGGCCATCACGCCTGCTGCAGGTTTTGTTACAATCCCTCATTCAATATTCATTGGCGCAATTGCCTCTCTTATCTCTAACTACCTGGCTCACTTAAAAACCAAAACTGCTTTGGACGATACACTCGATGTATTCCCTTGCCATGGTGTAGGTGGTATGGTAGGTATGATTATGACAGGTATTTTTGCAAGCAAAGGTGTAAACTCAGCTGTAGCTGACGAAGGTTTATTCTTTGGTGCATCGAAATTATTCGTGAACCATATGATTGCCTTAGTTGTTGTTTCGGTGTTTGCATTTGCTATGTCATTTGTTCTTTTGAAAGTTACTGATTTAATTCTTCCGTTACGTGTATCTGATTCTGATGAAAAATCAGGTCTTGATGTGAGCCAACACGATGAGTCTTTAGTTGAGGCTGGCGTAGCAGAATTAGCATAAACGATATTGTTAATATGTAACAAAATCACAATTGCGGGTTAAACCGTACTTTTATTGTGGTTTTTTTGTACTCCATAAGTTAAAATTCACGCTTTTTTAGTGGGCATTTTCTTTTGCTAAAAATCGAATATTTGAGATTCTTATTAAAATAAGGTATCGGGAGGTCTGACTCGAATTGCTAGGCAATCTATCTGCTTCTCGCATATTTAATTCTTAATCCACATGATTCAACAACCAGCGAATCTGAATCTAATCTGAGTACAGTCCATTCTCTACAAGGCATACAACTCATTTGTGGGCAGTCCATCACGTCAGAGAATTTAATGACATTATTCAGAACCGTAAATTTATTACCGGCAGTACAGCACTCAGCTCCTGGTTTCCCATCTCGTAAATAATTTCCTTTAGCAGTAAATTCGATAGGAGGGATGGCAGTTATATTGACAAGCGTATTCCATGGTCCCCAGCCATCAGCGGTTCTATATTGCACCTGATTAGTATGGTTCCATTTTCCAATCAGTTTTTCAGGAATAACAGCATCTGATTTGCATGCAAAGAGCGATAGCGAAGTGGCAAGTATTAATACCAGTTTTTTCATAGTTAGTGGTTTTTGGGGGTAGTTGGAGATTTTTGCAATAAGAAGATAGATAGTTTTACCATCTTTGTTTAGCTAGTAATATAAACTTAATTTATTTAACCCGTACATATTTGTTTCTTGAAGTGCAAGACTGAAGAATTAATGTGTCTGAGTCCAGACTATCGATAATCCATTTTTTGCAGTCTACACATAAACCGCTTACGCATATTTTTTGGGCTTCAAACTCGATAATATTTCTTGAAAGAGTGTAATTACCAATCGGATAGCAACAATTTGTAAAATCTGTACCATCAGTTAAAAATTTACCATCTGTGGTAAACTCCATTTGGGGGATTGCTTCGAGCTTATTCACCGTGGTCCAAGGTTTCCATGAGCCATCATCATTCTTGCCTTGTTGCTGACAGGTTGGGTTCCACTTGCCAATCAGCTTTACAGGTGAGACTGAATCAGAATCACACCTATTGAGGGTGATTACCAAACCAAGAAAGATAAAAAGTGTTCTCATAGTTTAATTTTTTGTAATGATGCCTTTTTTTAGAATAAAGTTGGAATTGATGGTATAATATTTAAATTCTTAAGTATTAAAAATAAAAAAATGAGCGTAAGTTTAATTACACTCATTTCTCGACAATAATTAAAAACGCTATTTCCTTATTCTATCCTTATTTTCCTCTCGAATATTTGCTTCTTGAATCACAAACTTCAATAACCAAAGTATCTGAATCAAGCTGATTGATCGTCCACTTAGAACAATCCATGCATTTTACCTGAGGACAAGATTTCAAATCTGTAAATGTAATTACATTATTGGCAACAGTGAATTTATTTCCGGCAGAGCAACAATCTGCACCCGGTTTTCCGTCTCGCAAAAAATCTCCGTTCCGAGTGAATTCCATCTGAGGTAATGCAACAAAAGTATTAATGGTTGACCACGGCCCCCATCTGCCATCTGGATTTTTATTTTGAATCTGATAAGTAGGATTCCATTTACCGATTAGTTCTTTGGGTTCTATAACTTTAGAATCACAAGTATCAAGAAGAAAAGCAAGACTTAATGCAACAATAAGTAGTTTCATATTTCTGGTTTTTTTTGATAGTGATTCTGTTTTTCAGAATAACGTTGGAAACCTTTATCAAATTTAATCTACAACTAATTTCAACTTCTTATAACGAAATTACCTAAAGACAAAAATAGGGTGTGGAAATCTTCTATGCCCTATTTTTTATATCTTACTGCTTATATTTTATTCCCCTGCATTTCTTAAACCTACTCTCGGTAAAACAGGTAAGCTTTCATTACCATCCTCACTCACTGATTGCACAGCAAAGAAATAATTGTCTTTTGAATATGGCAGGATTATTTTTACGTCAGTTGTAAAAACTTTTTTTTGCCAGTAAGGCATTGCCGTCTCGCGCATTAAAATATAATAACCTTTTACTTTTCCTGTTTTCGAAGCTTTCCAACGAAGGCTGGTTGAATTGCCCAATCCACGCACGTCAAGAATCACATCTTCAGGCATAGAAGGTGATTTTGCTAAATTTGCAAGTGTAGCCAGGTTCACTCCAGTATTTTTACGAAGATATTCAAAATCCATGTGCTTCGCATAGTCGCCATACTCAATTCCTTTTTCAGTACGCAAATCCTGATGTTGATGCAAAAAGTTCTCGTTCATTTCTGAAATACGAACTGCCGCAAAACCTTTATTTACGAAGGGTGTATGGTCGCCACCACGTAAAAAACGGTCGTTTCTATAAATCATTACTACTTCCAGATTATCCACATAACGCTCTCCTGTTTCCTTCAAATATCGAGCTAATTGACGGGCCTTGCCATCATTTTCTACACCATATTGTCTTATAGCCTGCACTTTTTTATCCATTTCAAAAGCTGGCAAACCTTCGCTGAAAACTCTCAAGCGTGTATTATCAATGATATTTGTTTCATTACTATGGTTTGAACCCATAATATCATTGTTTAATATGCCTTCAAGATTCCAATTTTCTATAACGGCTTTTTCAGCCAGGTGATTAGCGCCTAGTAAACCTTGTTCTTCTCCACTTACGGTTACAAATATAATAGTAGCAGGAAACTTAGATTTTGACATAATTCTTGCCAACTCTATTACGGCTACTGTACCACTACCATCGTCGTTGGCACCCGGAGCGTCAGACTCTCTGTTCATTACATCTGTTACCCGGCTATCAATATGCCCGCTAACCAGAAATACCCGATTATCGTTCGGGTCTGTTCCTTTCAAAGTTGCCATTACATTAGCAATTTCAATAGGTTTATCAACTCTTTTACCGTCTGGTTGTAAAGTCCATGAATCCAGATAAGCAGTCATTCGGCCTTCTGAATGCTTGGCAAATTCCTGAAATTTGCTCAAAACCCATTGTCGGGCTGCCCCAATACCACGCTTGATATCGGTAGTTGTTGAGAGTGTGCTTCTGGTACCGAAACTAACCAGTTTGTCGATATAAGCTCTGAGCGTATCACTAGAAACCTGACTTACAAGCGCTTCGATTTGCGGGTCCCGGTTAATAATCTT
>CBIHRH010000216.1:0-7848 GCA_966212365.1 uncultured Emticicia sp.
CCTTCAGATTATTCTTTTTTTCTTTCCAAATTTATTGCGATTTCTCGGGGTATTCAGATATTGCTTTGGGCACTGCACAAGTGATGGGTTTTAAACTAATGAAAAACTTCGATAGGCCTTATTTCTCTAAAAGTATTTCGGAGTTCTGGCGTCGTTGGCATATTTCACTTTCAAGCTGGTTCCGCGATTACTTATATATTCCATTAGGTGGAAACAGGGTAGGCGTTTATAGACGTTACTTTAACCTGTTTTTCGTCTTTACCATGAGTGGTTTATGGCATGGGGCAAACTGGAACTACATTATCTGGGGAGCATTACACGGCTTTTATCTGATAGCTGCTATTGTTCTGTCCAAGCCACGTAATTTAATTAACAAAGTGACAGGTATTACAAAAATACCATTCCTTTTCAAAATCGTACAGATTTCAATCACCTTCGTTTTAGTAGCTTTTGCCTGGATATTTTTCAGAGGAAGTTATCTGGAATTGGGGTGGACATGGCACTTGGTTACACACCTTTTCACAGGATTGCCAAGTTTGTCTGAATTTTTACATTTAGATTATATCTCTCAGTACGTTTTCCTTGATAAAGGGGCCAAGGAATTCTTTACTGCCATAGCATTGATTATCTTCATGGAGGTTATTCATTATATTCAGCGAGATAAAAGTATACGTAATATTGTCTCTTCTAAGCCTACATGGGTACGGTGGGGGCTGTATTATCTTTTTATTATGTTGTTTTTCATATTTGGTATTTTTGATTCTCCGGCACAGTTTATTTATTTCCAATTTTAATTGAGTGATTTTATCTTGAACTTTGATTTAGCTGATTAACTGGATTGGATTGTACTGATTTAACCAAATAATCGGAATGTTTTAAATTTCAATCTTATCAATCATTAAATCAAAGTTCAAGGCAGGCTCCTTAAAATTTTTTCATTAATCTACTTGTTTGGTAGATTATATATATTTTAATTTGTCCCATAATCAAATAATCATCAACAAACAGGTTTAATACCTGCATTTTATTTGAGACAATGGTCGTGTGTCTTGGATGGAAGACAAAGAGTTTCATAAACTCTTTCAAGTGGTTCGACACCACTCACGACAACATGGTTTTAAATATTGATTCAGATAAGTGTTGAGTCGAAACTTGTATTCAAAAATTAATTAGCCTTTATCCTCACTTACAATGGTTATCAATTATTTAGCGTTTGCTGTTCCTTTTTTTTTGTTTTTTATCTGGCTTGAATATTACATAGCTAAGAAGCAAGGGAAGCATTACTTTAAATTCAGCAGCTCAATAGCCAATATCAATGTCGGCATTGCCGAGCGATTGATTGATTTGTTTACAGCCGGAGGATTCTATTTCTTTTATGATTACCTGCATATTCATTTTGCTATTTTTAGTATTCAACCAAGTATTTTGCTCTGGATTGCCTTATTGTTAGCTACTGATTTCTTATGGTATTGGTACCATCGGTTCGGGCATGAGATTAATCTTTTCTGGGGGTTTCATGTAGTACACCACCAAAGTGAAGAGTTTAATTATACAGCAGCCACACGCATTACCATCTTTCAGTCGGTAGTGCGCACCTCTTTCTGGGCAGTATTACCTGTCATAGGTTTCCCTGCTGAAATGATTACGACAATTCTATTGATACATGGTATCTATCCCTTTTTTACTCATACCCACTTAATTGGTAAGCTAGGTATAATAGAATATATTATGGTGACACCATCTCACCATAGAGTTCATCATGCCAGCAATGAACAGTATTTAGACAAGAATTTTGGTGATATGTTCATCATCTGGGATAAACTCTTCGGCACTTTTGCCGAAGAAAAAGAAGAACCCAATTATGGGCTAACCAAGCAGTTAGACAGTTATAGTTTTTTATGGCAACATTTCCATTTTCTGGTTGAAATAGGGTATGCTGCAAAAGCTGAAAAAGGACTTTGGAATAAACTAAAGGTTATTTTTGGTCCTCCCTCAGACTTTGATCCAGAGATGAGAACAAAGGCAGAAAAGAGATTTCTTTCGGTAAGAAAAGTACAGGCCCGTACCTCCAAATTCCGGTATTATGTTATTGTGCAAATTACATTTACCATAGCAGCCTTATTTCTATTACTGCTTTTCGAACACTACATACCCTTCTTTTTGCAGGTAATGATAGCGTTCTTTATTTTGATAACACTTATAAACTGCGGGGCTATTCTGGAGCAACGTCGATGGGTGTTTTATCTAGAGTTTGCCAGAGCAAGTCTGGTGACGATTTCTACTTTCTATTATTTCCCAAGCCCGACTCTGATTGGAATGTCAATACTGTTATTGGTGGTGAGTCTTGCTTATTTTTCAAGTCTCCAAAGGCAGTATTTGAGATTGATCTATGGAAAAAGGAAAGTAATATAAAATTGCAGATGTTTTATTCATCGTAATAGGTTATGGTTGTCAATTAGCTTGGTTAGTTTCTAACCAAGCACAATTTTCTCACCGATAGATAACATACGTAAAAAAAACAGAGGTTAAGATTCTTTTATTACTAAATTTAGGTTTTCAATAAATATTCACAAAACCATATTAAAATTATGCAATTTGAGACCCTTCAACTACATGCAGGTCAGGTTGTAGACCCGGCTACCAATGCAAGAGCAGTACCTATTTATCAGACAACCTCTTACGTTTTCAATAATGCCGAGCATGGTGCTAATCTATTCGCATTAAAGGAGTTCGGAAATATCTACACTAGAATCATGAATCCTACCAATGACGTTTTCGAAAAACGCATTGCAGCTTTAGAAGGCGGGGTAGCAGCTTTGGCTGTAGGTTCAGGTCATGCAGCACAGTTTGTGGCTATTAATAATATAACAACTGTAGGAGACAACTTCATTACTACTTCCTTTTTATACGGTGGTTCATACAATCAATTCAAAAATTCTTTCAAAAATATTGGGGTAGAAGCGCGTTTTGCGAATGGAGATGATGTGGTAAGCTTTGAAAAGCTGATTGATGAAAAAACCAAATTCATTTATCTTGAATCAATTGGTAACCCTGGTTTTAGTGTACCTGATTTTGAAGCTTTCGCCAGACTGGCACAAAAATATGATTTGCCTTTAATTGTTGACAATACATTTGGAGCTGCTGGAGCTATTGTACAGCCTATCAAATATGGTGCTAATGTGGTAGTACAATCTGCTACTAAATGGATTGGCGGTCATGGTACAACAATGGGAGGTGTTATTGTTGATGCTGGAAATTATAACTGGGGTAATGGTAAATTTCCTCAGTTTACAGACCCATCACCAAGTTATCATGGATTAATATTAAATAGTGTTTTCGGCATCGGTGGACCATTTGGTAATATCCAGTTTATTATCAGAGCAAGAGTGGAAGGTCTAAGAGATTGGGGTGCATCACAAGCTCCATTCAATTCATTCTTATTGCTTCAAGGCTTGGAAACATTAACCCTGAGGGTGGAAAGAATTGCCGAAAATGCACAGAAGCTTGCTGAGTGGTTACAAGCCCATGAGCAGGTAGAAAGTGTAAACTATTTGGGTTTGCCTGGTAATCAGTATCATGAGTTAGCTAAGAAGTACCTTACCCGCGGCTTCGGGGGAGTATTATCGTTTAAATTGAAAGGAGATAAAGCAACAGCATCAAAATTTGTTGATAGTCTGAAATTAATCAGTCATTTAGCAAACGTAGGTGACGCCAAAACATTGATTATTCATCCTGCCTCAACTACCCACTCGCAATTATCTGATGCTGAGCAATTGGCAGCGGGTGTTGAACCAGCCCAGCTACGTATTTCAGTTGGTATAGAGCATATAGAAGATATAAAGGCTGACATTGAACAAGCTCTGGCAAGTATATAAGTATCAACTTAGACTCCACTCATAGTAATAACTATGGGTGGAGTCATCTGAAAAATTAAATAAACAAACAAGTGTTGAACTTAAATAGGATAGTAAAATGAAAGGAAGTAAATTTATATGGATACTATTTAGTATATCTTTAATTTTGGGATTACTATTATCTGGATTTAATCAAATTTCAAAAAGTACGCCCTATAAAGATGAAGTAAAGGCATGGCATAATCAAAGGGTTGAAAATCTGAAAAAGGAAAGTGGTTGGCTGAATCTGGCAAGACTCTTTTGGTTAGAGGAAGGTAAAAATACTTTTGGTACAGGTAGCTCAAATAAAATCATTTTCCCAAAAGATAAAAGTGATGATTTCTTAGGGACTTTAATTTTGGAAAAAGGAGAAGTCTTCATTGAAACTACTATCGGGAAGGACATTTTTAATAATGAACAAGCTGTAACTAAATTGAAAATCTTTCCGGCAGAAAAGCCGATTATATTAAAGCATAAATCTTTACGCTGGTTTATTATTAAAAGAGGCGATAAATATGGTGTTCGTTTAAGGGACTTGGAAAGTCCGTTTCTGAAAGAATTTACGGGCATTGAAACTTTTCCGATTGATGAGAAATGGAAAGTAAAGGCAAAATTAGTGAAAGAAGTAAACAAGAAAATTCCGATTCTTGATGTATTAGGTCAAACAAATCTTCAGGATTCACCTGGTAAATTAGTATTTACAGTTGATGGTATAGAATATGGACTTGATGCATTGGAAGAAGGAGAGAACCTA
The DNA here is from genome assembly GCA_966212365.1 of uncultured Emticicia sp. Classification (GTDB taxonomy): domain Bacteria; phylum Bacteroidota; class Bacteroidia; order Cytophagales; family Spirosomataceae; genus Emticicia. The sequence goes on from CBIHRH010000216.1 coordinate 4,648, forward strand.
TTTATCATCTTTGCCGACAAAACTAATAAGAAAGAAACTTATGGAGCAGGGCGATTTGTCTATACGGCTAAACCGGATAAAAATGGAGAAGTATATTTGGATTTTAATAAGTTAATCAATCCACCCTGCGCTTTTACTCCTTACGCCACTTGTCCTTTGCCTCCAAAGCAAAATACACTGCCAATTGCAGTTAATGCAGGAGAAAAGAGCTATGGACATCACTAAAGATATGCTCGTTGTGCGTCTAGTACGATCGAAGAATATAAAACGCACAACGTAGTTTTTTTGTACTCTGATAGGCTTCGTTGTTTTAATAAACTAATGAGGCAATCTGGCTTGGCTTATCATTAGCCAAGTCAGATTTTTTAATGGCATTCCGTAAGTTGTTACAGAAGTTTGAATATTAAGAATAAATTAATCTACTAAATTTATAGACTATATAGATATATTATTTATATTTGCATTATAATCATCAACAACTCGTAATAACTAAACTATACAAATCATTACACTTCATTAACAACACCATGATTTCAAAAAAAGCTAAATACGCATTGAAGGCCTTAAAGGTTTTGGCAGAAAAGTATGGTGAAAAAGATTCACTAACTGTAAATGACATTGCCAATGAAGAGAATATTCCGAGAAAGTTTCTGGAAACTATCCTGCTTGAACTAAGAAACAATGGACTATTGACCAGCCATAAAGGCAAAAACGGGGGATATTCATTAAGTGTTGAACCCACTAAAATTACTCTGGCTCGTATCTTACGCATTACGGATGGCCCCATCTCTCCGACCTTGTGTGTTTCTATTTATTATTACGATAAATGTGACGACTGTGGTGATGAGGAAACCTGCCCGATACGCCCAATTATGCTAAAAGTGCGCGATGCTAATTTGAAAGTGTATGAGAATACCACACTGATGGATTTTGTCAATAAAAAAGAGCTAGTATTTGCCTAAGTTAGAGATTAGACATATTCTTATTGAAATATACAGGTATGATAAACCATTTGACAAATTATGTAGTTCAAGTTGTAGATAAAAAAATTTGTCGAGAATAAATTAGATTTTCATTATACCTAATGGCTAAAACAGATTTTGATGCAATAGTAGTAGGATCAGGGCCAAACGGGCTTTCTTCGGCCGTAGCATTACAACAAGCAGGATTATCAGTATTGTTGGTAGAAGCAAAATCTACTGTAGGCGGAGGCTTGAGGTCAGCTGAATTAACTTTACCAGGCTTTATTCATGATATTTGTTCGGCCATACATCCATTAGCTTTGGCTTCACCTTTCTTTAGAACTATACCATTAGATAACCATGGACTTGAATACATTCAGCCGCCTGTTGCTGCAGCTCATCCTTTTGACGATGGAACAACTGTTTTGTTAAAACCATCCCTGGAAGAAACTATTGTCAGATTGGGGAAAGACGGTGAAATTTATAGAAAACTGATAGGCTCATTGTCTAAAAAGTTACCTGTATTAGCCAATGATATTTTAGCTCCATTACGAATACCTGAAAATATTATAGATTATAGTCTTTTTGGATTGAACGCGCTTTTACCAGCCAACCTTTTAGTGGAGCGCTTTTCTACCGAAGCAGCTAAAGGATTGTGGAGTGGTATGGCTGCTCACTCTATGTTGCCTTTGAGTAGTTTAACTACTTCAGCTATTGGATTAGTATTAATGGCGGCTGGCCATGCCTATGGTTGGCCTATTCCAAAGGGAGGCTCCCAGAAAATAGCTGATGCTTTAGCGTCTTATTTCCAGTCGATAGGTGGCAAAATTGAAACTAATTTTTATGTAAAATCTTTAGCCCAATTGCCATCAGCGAAAGCTGTTTTATTTGATATAACTCCTAAACAACTTTTAGAAATTGCTGGACATACTTTTTCTTCTATATACAAATGGCAATTGGAGAAGTATAGATATGGAATGGGGGTTTTTAAGATAGACTGGGCTCTGGCAGAACCGGTTCCATTTAAATCAAAAGAGAATCTTCTGGCTGGGACAGTGCACTTGGGAGGTACTTTTAAGGAAATTGAACAAGGGGAGCAGGAAGTCTGGAAAGGGAAACATCAGGACAAACCTTTTGTATTATTGGCGCAACAAAGCCTCTTTGATTCAACCCGTGCCCCAGAGGGAAAACACACTTTATGGGGTTATTGCCATGTACCGGCCTATTCAAATAAAGATATGACTAATGCGATCGAGCAACAAATTGAAAGATTTGCTCCTGGATTCAGAGAACGTATATTAGCCAGACATGTGATGAACCCTGCACAAATGCAAGAGCATAATCCTAACTATATTGGGGGAGATATTAACGGTGGTGCGATAGATTTCGCCCAACTTTTTACTCGTCCAGCTTTAAGATGGTCTCCTTATCGAACTTCTACCAAAGGGCTTTATATTTGCTCAGCCTCTACACCTCCTGGTGGCGGAGTACATGGTATGTGTGGCTACCATGCTGCTCAAAGAGCATTGAAAGATTTATTTTAAAAGACAATTCAAAAACAATTTTAGAAAAGAATATTTAACTTACCACCCCAAACCACTCTAATCACTTTAAATTATGTCGACCTCTACTAAGAAATTTGCTTTAACCGAAGACTGGACTGTCGTTATTTTAGGTTTTTCTATCATTATAATAGCTATTTTAGGTTTATTACTACCTGTGCCATCTTTTGGTTGGAATAATTCTTCTGAACTATTTGGAAAAGTGCTGTCAATAGAAAATATCCAGAAGATTCTTATCCAGTTAGTAGCTGTAGTAGTTGTAGCTGTTGTGGGTGCAGATCTATTGGGCAATTCAATTAAACCGTTTTTTACTGGTTTACCTATAGTGTATTTATTAACTGTACTGGCATTGATTATTACAGGAAATAGTGCCGTAAAAGACCTGAACCTTGAAGCCGTAATTTTTAGCCTCTTGATAGGGTTATTGATCGGTAATACGATTAAACTTCCAGATTGGCTAAGGGCCTCCCTTTCAACGGAGTTGTTCGTGAAAATAGGTTTGGTATTATTAGGCACAAGTGTCATCTTTTCTGATATTCTGAAAGCCGGTTCATTGGGTTTGATTCAGGCATTGTTGGTTGTGATTTCAGTATGGTACTTTTCTTTCTGGATTTCCAGAAAATTGGGTATAGATGAAGAAATGGGGATTATGCTATCAAGTGCCGTCTCTATTTGTG
>CBIHRH010000217.1:0-7816 GCA_966212365.1 uncultured Emticicia sp.
TTTCTATTAATTAAACAACCAGTGATACCTATCACTGCTAGTATCACTAAACCACCTAAAATTGAACCCTTATTGATGCCAATATGGGCTGATTCCAGGAAAAAAGGAATAAAAGAAGCTGTACCAATACCTAATAAAAAAGCCAAGACTACAAAGGCCACCAGATGCCTTTTTATTCGGAAGACGCTCAACAGCCCTGCTCCGGCAATGATATGTGATAACATTACTACGGCTTCCATGGCTTCTTATTTTTCTGGTTCAGATAATCAACGGCTGTTTGAGGTATAAAAAAGCCGAAAGGCTGATAAGTTTTCAATTTCTGAATAATAGCTTCCTTTTGTGCCACAGGGTAATCATTTAAATTAACCAATTGAAGTCCCTTTTTTCTACTGGCTAAAAATGTGTGCGTGGCTTTCTGTAAGAGCGAATCCGGGTAGGTAATTTCCACAAAATGCACTTTATTCATCGCGAGATTCTTGAATTTACTGGGGTATGTCCAGGTATAAGGGTCGATATGGTTTTTTGGATTGTAAGCATTTTCTACCAGATAATATTGGGGAGGTAAAAGAAAAATATCATCCTCATTCATCACTGAATCCAGTAAATGTATAATGGCAGACTCTTTCGCATAGGTAAGATTATATCGGGCAGCACTATCTAAATTATCTCCTAAATGAGTTCTGGTATTGTAAAAACTCTGTACTTTTAACTGTATGAAAGAAGTGTTTTTTGGCAGAATAAAAATAATCCCTATGCCTATAAGGTTGATTGCCAGTAATAGAAGTACTTTACCGGAAGAAGCAGGTTTATCGTTGTCTTTAGGTGCTTGTTGAAAGTCTGGTTTTCCCATAAGCAGTTTATGTGGCTAAAAACAATGATTTAACTGGTAATTACTGGCAAAAGTTTTGTCGGGGATATAAAAATCCTCTCATACTTCATTCATATAAGCATGAGGGGAAAGTTTTACTTGGTTACGAAGCGTCGCCAGCCTATATAAATCAGAATGAATAGCACTACAAAAATACCCAATAAATATTGGAAAGGCATATACGAGAAAACAACAATATGTATTTTCTCTAACAACCACATCAGAAACATAGTGGCAAAGAGCATAAACCATAAGCCCGAGATCTTATCAAAACCCGGGATAAGGGCCAGATCAACATTTCTACGAATAAGGAATATGGTAATGAACATGACAACGATAGGCAGAATCTGCATATAAACATCGGTCTGCATCACATCTCCTTTCTGGAACAGGAAAAAATAGATATTGAGTGCTACTGCAAAAATACCTGGCGCACTTACCAAATAAATCAAAGCAGCATAGAGGTATTTCCAGGGAGATAGATGCCCTTCGCCTTTGCCTAAAAAGCCTGCTACAATGGCTGCTACTGGAATAATCAGGAAGTAGAAAAGCAGGAAACTCGGATTTTCGCCAATTCGCTGAAAAAGTTGTTGTAAAGTCATCGTTATGTTCTATTTTGGGCAAATGTAAAAGATTTTTTAGGAAAACAAATAATCCTATCTGATAATCGGATAAAAGGCCTGACTATCGTGCATGGGTATTGATGAGTTTTGCTATTAGTCAAATATAAAAGTACCAAACTTCTCAAAATCATGGAAATTGGTTCTCGTTAATTGCCAAGACCACGCTGAACTCTTCTTGTCATAATCTATCCTATACATATTGGCTCTCCATTGCGTTTCTTTTTTGGGTGGAACATTATTCAGTGGTTTCAAAAGAGTATAAGGAATAAAGAACTCAGCATTCCAGCCAACCACGGCATTATTTTTAGTTTCAATATAAGCTGCATGTCGTGTTTTTCTATCGCCTTCATAATGCCAGGGCCGCCAACCCAGAAATGTGCCTTTCATATTAGGCACTAGTATAGGTAGTTCATAGTTATAAGGCGATAATTCATATTCAAAATAGATAGGCATGTTTTCATCTGTCCAAAGAAATACTTCAACTACATCTTCTAGATATAGATTGGCAAAATCTTCTTTCATTGTAGAAGTAATCAGGGAGTCCTGGCAATGGAACAGAAAGTAAATGCCTGTTTCTGAATACAATACTTTGGCATCAGTTGTATACACTTTCCCATCCTTTCTTCGCTGTGGCAGAGACACCCAATTGGTTTTAGCCCAGTTAGCGTTTGTACCTTTGCCCTCAACCTCAAAGTCGGCTGTTTTCAAAACAGTTAATTTCCCAGTATCTGGGTTCTGTTGTGCCTTTGCTGTTATGCTGATACTGAGTAAAAAAAGTATGAATAATGAAGAACGTATAGTATTCATAAGTGCTTGTGTTTTTTGTGTGTTGAATAGATTGTAAACCATGCGAAAATATTATATTTTTAGCAGTTATTAAACAAAATTTAACCCTTTAAACAACCTGATTATGTTCAAACGTATATTTTTACTGGCCTTTCTGCTGGTAAGTGCCACGGCGTATAGCCAGACACAGAAACCCCTCAGAGTTATTATGATTGGAGCTCACCCTGACGATTGCGATTTAGATGCAGGTGGATTAGGAATATTGCTTTCAAAAATGGGTCATGCCGTCAAGTTCGTAGCAGTAACTAATGGTGATGCCGGGCATCAGAGCGAGGGTGGCGGTATGTTAGCCAAAAGAAGATTTGCTGAAGCTAAAGAAGCAGGCAAAAGGTTTGGTGTTGAGTATGACGTATTAGACAATCATGACGGAGAGTTATTGCCAAATCTGAATGTCAGGCTACAGCTTATCCGTAAAATCAGAGAATGGGGAGCTGATATGGTTATTGCGCCAAGGCCAAACGATTATCACCCCGACCATAGATATACAGGTATATTGGTACAGGACGCAGCTTACATGGTAGGCGTGCCCAATGTTGCTCCCGATACCCCGCCATTGAAAAAGAATCCTGTTTTCTTGTATTTTCATGACAATTTCCAGAGACCGAACCCTTTCCGACCAGATGTGGTGGTAGATATTTCGGCCGTATATGAGCAAAAGATATATGCACTTGATGCCCATGTTTCGCAGGTATACGAATGGCTACCATGGATTGGTGGTTATTTAGAGCAGGTGCCTAAAACTGATGCAGAAAGAAAGGCATGGCTGGCTAAAACCAGAGCTGTACCTATCTCAGCAGAAGCAAGAACTTCGCTGGAAAAATGGTATGGTAAAAATTATGCAGCTAACGTAAAACATGCCGAGTTTTTTGAAATCTGCGAGTATGGTTCAAGACCTACCGATGATGATATTAGAAGATTATTCCCAATGCTAAAATTGAGCAATTAGGTTTTATAACAAAAATGCCCCTTTTCGAGGGGCATTTCTATTTGAATATTAATTCTCTGGTGTACCTGCAGCAGGTTGTGCTCGTCCTGCCATTGTTCGGTAACTGGTATTCATAATCTGTTCTACGTATTCTTTCCGTTTAATATCTCGTTTGATATATTTTTCGATTAACAAAGAGGCAATGGGCGCAGCCGCTCTTGCACCCCAGATACCATTCTCTACTACCACGGCGATAGCAATCTTAGGATTGACACGTGGTGCAAAAGCAATGAAAAGCGAGTGGTCACCTCCTTTTTTGTTTTGCGATGTACCAGTCTTTCCACATACTTCAAGACCTTCAATGCGGGCTACACGACCTGTACCGTGTTCAACCACATCGTACATTCCATCAACTACAGGTATAAAATAACCGGGATCAATATCTGTTTTATGTACTTTTACTAAATCCGGTTTTACACCGCCCTTATTTTTACCAATGCCTTTTATTAAGTGAGGAGTTACCCAATAACCGTGGTTAGCCAAAGCCGCGCATAGGTTAGCTAGTTTCAATACATTTACCCCTAACTCTCCCTCACCGATACTTAAGGAGTAGATGTTAGAGAATTTCCATTGGTTTTTACCATAAACTTTATCGTAACGCTCTACACTTGGCAGTAGTCCAGCTTTTTCACCAGGTAAATCAATGCCTAACTTTATCCCGAAACCAAATTTCTCCATCATGGTATGCCATACTGAAAGCCCATCACGAGCCGAAATAAATGGATTAGAGATATCATTATTCCCAATGATTTTCTTGAATACATTGAAGAAATAAGGGTTACACGAGTTCTGAATAGCATTATGCAAATTAGCCGTATGGAAAGCCGAGTGGCCATGGCAAGCCATAGGAGAGGGGAAGCCCGTAAATGAGGTTGTAGGCGTGATAACCCCCAATTCTAAAGCCACCGCCGATTGTACTAATTTGAAAGTAGAACCCGGACGATAAAAGGAGTTAGTTACCCGATTCAATAAAGGTTTATCAGGATTCAGAGATAATTCTCTGAATTTAGCAGAAAAAAGCCTTCCTGAAAGCTCATTAGGATCATAGGTAGGATAAGACCCCAAAGTCAGGATTTCGCCTGTATTAGGTTCTATAGCCACTACACCACCAACTTTATTCTGGAAAAGGCTATCGGCTAATTGTTGTACCTCCATATCAATCGTTGAATAGAGGTTTTTGCCAATTACGGCCAGTGTGTCAAATTGGCCATTACCATAAGATCCCTTATCTTCACCTTTTACGTTTACCATCGTAAACCTGATTCCCCGTTGTCCTCGCAGGTCGAGTTCATATTCTTTTTCTAAGCCCGTAAGGCCTATGTAATCACCTTTTCTATAATATTTTACTTCTCCCTGGTCGTCATATTGCTTTTTAGATAACTCACCAATATACCCAAGGGCATTGGCCATCGTATGGGCAGGATAGGTACGGAAGAAAGATTGCTCAAAATGAAAGCCTGAAAAGTTTACCATCGCGTCGGCTACTTTGGCAAAGTCTTCTTTTGATAATTGTCTCAAAAATAAAGAAGCACGATTGACAGAATATTCTTTAGCCATACGCATGGTACTATCAAAATACTGGCGTGTAATACCAAACAAGCGGCAAAATGTAAGGGTATCTAAAGGCTTTACTTTGCGTGGAGTTACGTACATATCGTATACCTCTACGTTAGCCACCAATAACTTGCCGTTCCGGTCATAGATTTGTCCGCGTAGTGGAATCTGCACATCTCGTCTGATAGCATTGGTAGAACCTAAAGAGCGATATTTGTCATCAATTACCTGTAGATATAGTAGCCTCACGGCATAAATCATGAGTACAGTAAAGAAGAAGAAAAGGATAATTTGTTTGCGATTCTCAAGCATTCGTTAATAAGGATTTTTAAAGCACACCACGAATTTAACTAAGTTTTGACTAATATTCTTATATAAAATGTAAGAATATTTTCAAAACCCGGCCAAATCACTCATATACAGCATTGTAGAGCTATCTGGTTGTAACCAGTAATAACTAACCCGGATACGTATAGTCTGGATAAATAAGTATAAGTAAAGGTATAATTGGTAAAGGGCGAAAACAGAAGAGTAAAGAGAAATAGCCGGTAGCGTGGAAGGCAAAAATTATTCTGATAAAAAAGTGTTATGTGGATTAAGCTATTTCTCTACATGGACTCTTCTAAGGATATTTGGAGATTCAACCATAAAATTAATTTTTATTTGACAGGCACTAAGTTAAGAGTGGTTGGTTTCTGATAGCCCATTTTGGCAATAGTCGACCTCACCTTTTTCAAGGCTTGTTTTTTATTAGTAGCTGGCAGAAAATCGTGCATCTTAAAGTCGATTCCTTCGGCCATATATTCATAAATTTTCATGCTTAGAAATTTAGCGGTTTGCATTTTAGGTTCGTTTTTAATGTTAATTATTAGGAAAAGTTTTTGAAAGTAGTCTGAACCATTATAATTCAGACTACTTTTTTTAATAATCAAACAGCAGTTCTAGAGTCCCTTACTATCGATATAGCTTACAACTTCATGTTTAGCTTTATCGTCTGTACATCGTGTTGGATACTCTGTAAGACTGAAAAAAGTAAATCACTCGGTTGTTTGTCAGTAGGATTGATGCTACAGACAAACTCCCATATTTCAAAAATTTCTTCAAAAGGCAGTTTGTATGGCATATAATAAGTATTGTCAGAGTGGAGCATCAGGTGCCCGTCTTTCATATTAAACTTATGTATTCTTTTATAAACCAGTCCATCGTTCTGGGTGAGTATTACATAGGTTTTACCATCTTTTATCTCAGAGAGATTTTCAAGATATTTACCTATCACAAATGATCCTTTTTCTAATGGTGGCATTGAATCTCCGATAATCGGAAAGCCCCTGTATTTGCCATTAGCGATATACGGCAGAGAGATACGTGGTAATTCCTGGATAAACTCTGGGTTACTATAACCTGTCAGGTACCCTGCTGATGCTTTTACAGGCACCAACTCAATCATATCATTTCCTTGTTTATCAACTATTATCGGAAACAGCACTCGTTTGCCTCCTATTTCAAGCAGGCTTTTCAAGTCTGTTACCTGAGTGAGGTCCATCGTTACCAATGTATCAATCGACACTTCAAAGAATTTGGCTAAGGCTGTTAGTCCCTCAATGGTAGGAGATGATTTCCCTTCTTCCCATGAACCTAGTGTGGTTCTCGGAACACTAAGCGCCTCTGCCAAAGCTCCCTGGCTTAATTCTTTTAATTTTCGCAAATGAGCGATATTAAAAGCAAGTAACGTTTTAGTTGTACTATTTTTCATTGTGCCGATATTTTCGGATTCTCTTGCCGAAATCTTCGGCAATTATAAAAACAAACTTGTAAACTACCAAATTTTTTGGAAATTATTTTTGATTTTTTATAATAACTTAATATTGAGGAGATTATCAGCCTGTTTATGGCTTTAAAACAGCATCATAAATAAAAAGGGCGGAGGCCTTATCATCATCAGGTACAAAGTAGGCTCTGATTTTTTCGGCAATGGGTTCTACCCAGAATGGATTACTTGTCATCGGTAAGCCAGTAGGAGACCATAAACGGATAGGAACCTGATGGACGGGACGGTAGTCTTTTAAACTAATAAGGTCGAAACCACCCAGGCGGATAGTCTGGTTATTGTTATTATATCGTTGAAGGCCCGAGCAAATTATCATGTCCTTTCCTAAATAATGGCAATCCTGATAATCTATATAAAATGACGGATTGATGATACGTAGGTCATCTGGAGAGGCAGTAGCATTACTTACCTGACCTTTATTATTGAGTTTCCACTGATAGAAATTTCTTGAACCCCAACTAACCCCAAAAATTGTGTTAGCATCAGTATTATGTACAATGCCACCAATATGCTCTTTGAAACGAAATACCTCTGTTGAGTGCATGGTATGCGGGTCAACTTTATAAATAATTGCCTGGCTATTGGGGCGATATTCTGCTACCGGAACCCATATATGTTTGCCATCATAATCAATACCACCAGGATGATACATTGTCTCTTCACCTAGAGTAATCTTTGCTAAAAGCTTGCCTGTAGAATCCATTTTAAATAAATGTCCGATACCTTCGCCTGGTTCACCGTTTCCTGGACGTTTAATTACCTCGACAGAACTCATATAGAAAAACTCACCTATTTTTACCATACCTTGTGGATGATAAGTAGGGAATTGAAGCGGGATTGCCGCTACCTGTTGCCATTGGGTATCATATCTGAGTTTCTTTATTTTATCTACGAGTGTCTGTGCTTGTATAAGCGAATGAGAAAGTAGGAGCGTTATCAATACCAGGTAGCGCATAGCTCTAAGGAATAGTTGAGTAATATTAGCAGAAATGTAAAAGGGGAAAACGAATTTCCCCTTATTTGTATAATTAAATTATTGTATACGCAATGTTAAAATAAAGCTAATTGTCCGTCGGTATCATCTGATGCCTCCTGTCGGGTTTCAGTTTGTA
>CBIHRH010000218.1:0-7806 GCA_966212365.1 uncultured Emticicia sp.
GTTCGTCTCCAAGAGGTACATCCTTACTTCGCCTGGCACAATGCCTTGTCTCTACCAAACCTGGCATTCCTTGAAACTTAATTCAAGAAGGGAAACTGTATGCAGATACACTTTAAGTTATAAAAGCGGAACAAAAAAGATTCCCTACTCCCTCCCCAACCTCTCTTTAGCCTCTTCTACACTACTTACAAAATTCACCATTCCACCTTTATTGCTTTCGTAGATGAAATCTCTCAGGCTTTTGCTGGTATATTTAGAAAAATCGCCGACGATGGCAAGAGGCATATTGTAGTTGGAGAATTTTTGTAGGATATCTCCGGCTATTCTGGTTTTTAAGTCAAAAAAATCAGGTGTAATATTTTTTTCGTGCAAAATTAATTTTGTTGCACCGCCGTAAGCGGCATTTGCCATAATGTCTAAAGCATCCTGCACTTCTTTTACAATTACTTCTTCAGCTATTAATTCGGCCATAAAAATGCCTGCGTGGTTAGTTATTTCAATATTCATCGTTTTGCTTCATTAGTAAATACGGGTGCAAATATACGTAGATTTATTTTTTATTTAATTGCCTGATACAGAAGTATTTCTACCAATTCATTAAACCTTTGCATCTAAAAATTGTCCAATTTATTCTGCTGCGCAATAATAATATAATTTGCTGCGTTTGATAGAAATTGGTTACTTTTGCAAATCTTTTAATAAAAACAGTCAGGAATGAAGAAATCAGTGTTAGGATTTTTAATGTTTTTTGGATGTATCACATCAGGATTTTCCCAGAACATTGCCCTTAACAATTCAATCAAAACAATCAAAGAAGACAACTGGAAAGGTTTAAATTCACTACTCGAAGTAAACGACATTCTGCGTTATATATATAGCGATCCTTTTAAGGAAAACTACATACAGATGATACCTGCAGGCTACCCATTAGACAAAGACATTCACATCAATTCCTTTTATGGTTCACGCAATCATCCCGTTCATAAAGTGACGAAGTTTCACAGAGGTATTGATCTGAAAGGAGGCACAGGCGAAAAAGTATATGCAACCGGCGAAGGCGAAGTGGTAGAAGCAGGTTACAAAAGCGATATTGGTAATTATGTGAAAATCAGACACCAGTACGGCTTTGAGTCGATTTACGGGCATTTAAGTAAAATATCAGTAAAGAGAGGTCAGAAAGTTTCGCACCGCCAGCTGATTGGTAAAGTAGGTGCTACCGGCACTGTAACAGGCCCGCATCTGCATTATACCTTAAAGAAAAACAATCAGTATATCGACCCGTTCGATTTTCTATTCCTTGAATCCGGTACAGAAGGTATCAGTTTTTTCTGGAAACAGAAAGGCAGACTTGCGTAAGAATAAACGCCCATAGCCCCTAAAGGGAGATGAAAATAGACATGTGAAAAACCAAAGGAGCCCTGTCAAGGGCTTTTTTTATGACCTGAATTTTCGTTGTTTTTTATTGGTGGAGCCCTGACACAATATTGCCACCATTGAATAAGAAATCTATTTTTTTGGAATTGGTATTCATTATTTTTCATTTATTTTTGTAGGAGTCATCTTAACCACAACGAGTCTGCATGAATCTATATTTACTATTCAGGCAAAAAATATCCTTTGCCTGTTACTTCCTCTTATCTATACTATTCCTTTCTTACCAAGCATACGCACAAAAAGAAGCCGAAAAGATAAAATCTTATTTGCAGGGCAATGCAGGCACCTATCATTTATCAGCCAACGACCTCAGGGAAATGAGTGTTTCGAGTGCTTATCAATCTCCTACTACAGGTTGGTATCATGTGTATTACACCCAGGTTTATCAGTCGATAGAAGTATTTAATGGCATGCTGAATGTGACCTATGTTAACAATCATGTGGCGCATGTCGGCAATACCTTTGTAGAAGACCTACCCTCGAAAATCGTTGGAAACGGCACTTTCGCCCAATTATCTCCCGCCAATGCCATTGATAAATTAGCCGGACATCTGAGCCTGCCTTATATACCAGATGATAGCAAAGAACAAAGCGCTGTTAAATTAGCTAGCGGACAGATTTCAAGGGCTGTACTCAGCAATAGCCGATTATCAAACAAAAACATTCCGGTAAAACTTTACTGGTTTCCGTACCAACAAAATGGCTCAAATCTGAAAGTAGCTTTAGTCTGGAATGTTCAGTTGCATACCAAAGATAACAAGCACCACTGGAGTGCACAGATAGATGCACAAAGCGGTGAGGTGATTGAAATAAAAGACCAGGTGATTCATTGTGAGTTCGGGCATCCAAATCATCCTAATGCATCATATGGACCAAAACATTCGACACTTTACGAGGAAATGAAGTATTTCAAAAGCCTCGCTCCTAATTCATATAATGTATTTGATCTTCCGATTGAAAGTCCGTCTCATGGCAACCGGACGGTGGTAAGTAATCCTTATACGCGGTTTGCACCTACAGGCACCGGCCCTGGTGCTACGAATGGCTGGCATGATGATGGCACCACTTCTTATACCACTACTCGTGGAAACAACGTATTAGCTAAAGAGGATAATGATGCAAACAATGAGACTGTTGTAGGGACAAGCCCAGGTTCGGCCAACCTGAACTTTGATTATTCTTATACAAAAGGCTTAAATACGGCGGCTGCCAACCGCGATGCTGCCATCACAAACCTTTTTTACTGGAATAATCTGGTACATGATGTACTGTGGAAATATGGTTTTGATGAACCCAGTGGTAATTTCCAACAAAATAATATGGGACGTGGCGGGCTTGGTAATGATTATATATTAGCCGACGCGCAGGATGGAAGCGATAATAATAATGCCCGGTTCTATTCGGCAAAAGATGGAGAGATATGCCGCATAGAAATGTATTTTTGGAATGATACCGGAAGCCCCGCCTACCAACCCGATGGTGATTTTGATAATGGTATTATCTCTCATGAATACGGTCACGGCTGGTCTATCCGGTTAACGGGTGGCCCGGCCACTTCGACCTGCCTGTATAATGCCGAACAACCCGGTGAAGGCTGGAGCGACTATCTTTCTTTAATGCTTACCACCAATTGGTCGGATCTGACACCCACGCTGGCAAGTGCGAACCTTTCAAGAGGGATTGGTACTTATGCCATAGGTCAAACAACTGAAGGTGGTGGCATCAGGCCTTACCCCTATTCTTATGATATGGTGAATGTAAACGGCCCCGTAACCTATAGCAGAGTTTCTACCTATCCCTATACTCATGGCATCGGATCAGTATGGGCAACTGCCTTGTGGGATATGACCTGGGAAATTATCATGCAGGATAACCAGATTGTGAGCAATATCTACAATACCTCAACGATGGTTGGGAATGTGGCCGCATTGAAATTAGTAAATGAAGGTCTGCGACTACAACCTTGCAGCCCAAGCTTTATTGATGCCAGAGATGCCATTCTGAAAGCCGATATGTTGCTTTTCAACGGCCGCTATAGTTGCTCTATCTGGAAAGCTTTTGCACGCAGAGGCGTTGGGCTCAATGCCTCAACCAACGGATCATCTAATGATATCAACGTTACACAGGACTTTACACCTGTTACCGATCAGAATTGGACATTAAGCTCCCCTACCATCGCCTCAGTCTGCTCCAATAATCTTTTTAATTATACGGCAATTGCCAGCGGGCCTACCACTTTTAAATGGACCCGCGCGGCTGTAGAGGGCATCAGCAATGCTGCGGCAAGTGGCAATACAAATACTATCAGCGAGACCTTAATTAACACTACCAACGACCCCATTGATGTTATCTATCAGTTTTCTTTTGCACCGGGTAGCTGTCAGGTGCCAATCAGTGTGAGGGTTACGGTAAGACCCTCGCCAAAATTAAGTGTGCCAGAATATGCCATTTGTCAGAACAGTACTGTGCCTTTGGGGGAGGGTCTTATCGCCAACTTTGACTTTAATAATTCTGTTAGCGGCACATTCACAACGGGCATGGCCCCCTACAGACGTAGCACCGGGAATAATTCAACAGTGTATTCACCCGCTCCTGTTAACGCCGGAAATTCGGTGTATTACAGAACACATATTTTTACCCCGCTCAACAATGTTACGGCCACTATCGAAACAATTAACGGCAACTTATCAGGTACTTATCCATTTAATACTTTTCTGGCACTTTACCAGGGTTCGTTCAATCCAGGCTCCCCTGCCGCCAATTTCCTGATAGGTGACGATGATAGCGGTGCTTTACCTAAAGCTTCAAGAATCACCTACAATTTCACGGCAGGCACTACTTATATTCTGGTGGTGAGCCCCGCTGACAACAACGCAACCGGAGACTATCAGTTAATGTCTACAGGAAATATTTTTGGTAATAACCCCAATTGGTATAGTTTCCCGTCAGGGGCGGGTGCTGCGCTGGCCAGCGGCCCTGTTTTTAACCCGGTGGGTGTACCTTTATCAGGAATTGCCAATACGGCTACACCGATTGTGAAAACCTTTTATCTGGGTACACCGGAATTTACCTGTCGTACCCCGGCAACATTCACAATCACGCCAAGTACCCAAGGCGGAAGCATAGCCGGAAACGCCATTGTATGTACCAATATCAATACAGGCGAGCTGACCCTTAGCGGCTATACCGGAACGATTCTGAGATGGGAGTCGTCGACCAATAATTTTACGGATATTACCGAAATAAACAATACCACCAGCTCCTTTGTCTATAATAATCTCACGCAAAGCACGCAGTTCAGGGCAGTAATCAAAAATGGGATATGTAATGCCCTTAACTCTACCTCTGCCACCATCAGTAAATTGAATGTTGTTTTGCCAAACGTAAGTGATTATAACACGTGCAGAGGCAATACAATACCTGTCGGAGAGGGCATGGTAGCTACATCTTCTGCCCGTCTCAATACGATGAGTGGTGCCCTGGTGGCGGGTTCTGCTACTTACTGGCGCGGAGCGGGCAATAATGCCAATACTTATTCGGCAGCTCCCGTAGGCCAGGGGAATATTGTTTACTACAAAACCCATATCATTTCGCCTGCGGCAAATGGTATTGTCAATATAGAAGTAATGGCCGCGGCATTAAGTAGTGTAAACCCAAACGATACGCATTTAGCGCTTTATATCTCTTCTTTTAATCCGGGCTCGCCTGCCACTAATTTCCTGAATGGTGATGATGATAGCGGAACGCTATCGGGTGCCTCAAAACTTGTAAACTACCTTTTTGCAGGCAATACTTATATTCTGGTGGTGTCCTCTCATGCCAATAATGTTACGGGAACTTATCAACTGCAGGCCAACACCAATGTATTCAAAAATGAAAGCGACTGGTATCTGGCAAGCGCGGGTGGAACCTCTCTAAGCAAAGGCGATGTTTTCAATCCGGTAGGAGTTGCAGGCACCAACATTGTTAACACAGCAAACGTAGTGAAAAAGACATTTTATGCAGCACCGCCTGATTTCCCAACTTGTCGTATCCCCGTTCAGTTTGCTATTAATGCCCAGCCGGTTACCGGAACTATCAGGGGGGATGCCCGTATCTGTACTGATGCTTTATCGGGTGCTTTAACTTTGACCGGACACAACTGTCCTATTCTAAGGTGGGAGTCGTCGACCGATAATTTTGTCAATTTCACTACCATAGCTGATACTTCTGCAACGCTCAGTTATACTAATCTGACCGAGTCGACCCAGTACAGAGTATGGGTGAATAATCCGGGCTGCGTAGCCAGAAAATCTTATTCCGCATTCGTCGTAAAACAGACAAAAGTGCCCACCGCCACAAGCTATGAGATATGCCAGGGCGGTATCGTTCCTGCCGGACAAGGGCTTTCCCTCAACAACGTTAATTCAGCTTATACAAATAAAGCAGATGGTTTCTTCGCACCCTATTCAATCCTTTATCATAGAGGTGATGGTGATAATCCTACTACTTATACTCCAGCTATTGGTGAGGGTGTTTATGTATATTGTCAGCCCCACAGCATAAAAGCCTCTGTGGGTGGCGTGGTAAGTTTTGAAGTAATAATGGCCGATCTTACCGGTAATACGTCTGATACGTTTATTACACTCTATGAGAACTCATTTGACCCACCCGACCCTGCCACAAATTTTCTGATTGCTAACAATAACGGCCCTAATCCGCCTCTTTCAAAACTAAGTTATAACCTGGCGGCAGGTAAAACCTATATTTTAGTAGTGGCTGCATTCAACAATGCCTATAGAGGTTTCTATCGGGTGCAGGCATCTGCCAATGTATTTGACACTTCAAATAATGCCTGGTTTGAGAATACCTCTACATTAAACCCTCTTACAACAGGCAATGTATTTAACCCCATAGGCTTTGCCGGTTCAGAAATTCTGAATACAAGCATCCCTCTTGCAAAAACCTGTTATGTAGGTTCGCCAGATTATAAGGATTGCCGGACTCCAGTCACTTTCGGCATCAATCCGCCCTCTGTTGGTGGCACTATTGCGGGTAGTGCCCTCGTCTGTACGAATACCAATTCAGGGACACTTACCCTAAGTGGGCATACAGGCGTAGTGGAAATGTGGGAGTCATCTTCTGACAATTTCGTAAATGTAACGCCGATAGCCAATACTACGCCCACACTTACCTATAACAACCTCACCCAAGCTACCCAATACAGGGCAGTGGTGAAAAGTGGCGCGTGTAATACCATCCGTTCAGCAGAGGCGAGTATCAGCAGAACCCTGACTACTGCTCCGCTTGCCCAATCAATCAGTCGTTGCGGGCCGGGAGTTGTTACCCTGACGGCCAAAGGTTGCAAAACCGGAACACCTGCCTGGTATAACGATTATATGGGAGAAACAGCACTTGCCACAGGTGGCAGCTTCAATATACCCAACCTGACCGAGACCGCCTCTTATTATGTAGGCTGCGTACTGAACCTCTGTAGCTCTGAAAGGCAAATGGTTCTGGCCACGCCAAATATCAATGCAATCTATAATAGCCCACAGATGAGCCAACAGGCCGGAAATTATAGGGCTTCTCAAACAATCACGAGTTCCAACAATGTGAATAGCGGGGTAAATTATTTTGCCGGAAAGTCTATCTTACTCTCACCAGGATTTCAGGCGGGTGGAAATGAAGTGTTTATGGCTAAAATTGAGGGGTGCCCTTGAGCAGGAGGCGAAAGACAGGGAGCAGGGGGTAAAGGACAGAGAGCAAAGGACAAAAGGCAGGGAGTATTATCGTCAGAGGGGGAAAATATAATCTTTTTTCAAATATCCCACGCCCTTTGCTCTCAACCCAATACCCCATACCCTCTGCCCCCACCCTTTGCAATTAACCAGAATTTATTCCTATTTTTGGAAATTAAATCAAACCAACTGCCTTGAAAAAGAAGAAGTCTATCTACGATGTTGCCAATGAGCTTCAGGTCTCTGTAACCACCCTATCATTTGTACTGAACGGCAAAGGCCAGGAAAAAAGAATCAGCAAAGAAGTTATTCAAAAAATTGAAGCCTACGTAAAAGAAGTGGGTTATCAGCCCAATCATTTAGGTCGTAGCTTAAGCACAGGGAAAAGCAAAACAATCGGAATGATTGTGGGCGATATCAATAATCCTTTCTTTTCAGAGGTAGCCAGTGGTATTGAGAAAATTGCCGTGAAAGCCGGATACACCCTCATCGTTGCCAGTTCGAACAACGAATTGAACCAGATGAAATCGGTGATAAAGCTATTGAACGACCGCAATGTGGATGGCTTTATTATTTCGCCGATTGCAGGGATTGAAGAAACCCTTGCCGACCTCAAAAAAGAGGGTAAGCCGATGGTTATCTATAATTGCTT
>CBIHRH010000219.1:0-7775 GCA_966212365.1 uncultured Emticicia sp.
GGTCAAAAAAGAATTTATCCAGCCAATTATTTTCATCCTCTTTTGCCAGCTTATTTAAAGTTTGCCTGTAGGCTATAACAAATTTACTTCGGGAAGGAACCGGGTGGAATGTTTCAGTCAATAAATTGACAAGCGTTGGGTAAACAAGTGTAAAAAAAAGCCAACAACCCATCAATACAGTCGCATTAAAAGCACTGGATTTTAATTGACCGTTGATAAAAGCTATTAAAAAATGCCAAAAAACACTGTATGACAAGCCTGCTAACAAAAAAAGCCCTAAAGGTGCAAGGATAGATGTCGAGTCGTTTTGCCAGAATAGGATAAGTATAGCCGGAATAAACAATAAAAGGAAAGAAAACAAAACTGAAACTAATAATTTGGCAAAAATGATTGTTCTTAATGAGGTATTCTGAATCAATAAAAGCTTAAGCGTTCCATTTTCTTTTTCTGACGACAAGACATGATAATTAAAGGCGATAATAATGAGTGGCAAAAGAAAGGTAATGATAAAAGCTATATCTAATTTGCCGTAAAGTAATTGTAAAGCATTGACGGCTTCTTCCTTTTTTTGTCTGAAATCAGCTCGTGCAGTAACCGTATATTGTTGAGGGAATAAATCGCTTTGACCTGTGGCAAAATGATTCAATGGGCCTGCTTTGAAAATAGCAAAACGAGGTAAAAGTCTGTTAAAATAAACTGGATTCCGGGGGTCAGCATCATATTTATCAAAGTTTTTGAGCTTTAGTTCTGCGCTATCTAATAAGCTATAATAGGATTTTTCTTTTTTTAATTCATAGACAACTGAGCTATCCATTGCTGCTTTAATCCGATGAATAGTAGTGGCTCTTTGCTGAAGACTAAAAGCCACCATCACCAACCAAAGAATTGCCGTAAACCAGACAATTTTACTTTGTACCCATTTTCGGATTTCAAACCTGATGATTGTTTTCATTGAGTAATAGGTTTGAAGTGATTAATTAAACTCTTTAAAAATAGAACTGTGAGGAGAAACCATAATGCTATTGCTACCATAGCGCCTCCATAATGCTTTAAAACAGAAAATTGAGGCGGTTGATAGGTAAAGCCAGGTACTTTATGCCACAAGTCTTTCCCAGCCTTAAAAGAGGTATATCCTTCCTGCCGACCACTATCATAAGCGATATGCCTGTTCATCATATTGACAAACTTTCTGCGATATTCTTCTCCGGCATTCGTAAAATGGTGGTGACTATATATATCTGTATTGGCAAAAGCCATGTTTAGTTGCTGGAAGGGCAACAGGCAACTCAAAATACTTCCGGCGTTGATGATGTTTTGCTGTCTGGATAATCTTTCAAATTGGGCATTGGTTATTTTTTCAAAGTCTTTTGTATCTAATTGTTCCCCAGCATCCAATCTTATTCCAGCAACATTTACAGGTAATTGGCTAACGCTATCAACCTTATATTGAACCAATAAGCTATCGACCAACTTTTTATAGGACTCTCCACCCCGGTCATGAATACTTGTCCCTCTCTCCTTATTAAATGCGTTAACTTTCGCTATAATTTCTTCATTGGCTAAACTACTTCCTACCTTTGGTACAATGATGAAAGATGCTATCCAGAATACCATACAATAGATAAGGGACATGCCCGAATGACTTACCCGGGCACTGACCAAAAGAACAATGTTGGTAATAATACCATAGAAAATAAAATAGAGTAAGAACATAGCACCAAGGGCTAAAAAATCATAAACACCAGCATTGAGGATTAATAATAGTACACATAAGATCAGGAAAATGGGTATCAGGAAACAGTTTAAGAGAAAAAAGATAGGAAGCCATTTCCCTATAAATAATTGTTTAGTTGATAGGCCTTGACTCATCAGTAAAGTAAGATTCCCATTTTCTTTTTCTTTACTTATACTGTTAAAGCCTATGATGATAATGAGTAAAGGAATTAGGAACTGAAGAATATAGGCAGGAGACAAAAACCCAAACCTAGCAATATCAGTTTCATCGGCAATCGCACTGAATTGTTCGGTGTTGCGTTTATGAGCTTCCAGATAGAGAGTAGAGCCTATGTACTTATCGACCCCCGGTTCAAAAACGCTCATGGGAGAGACAGGCTTAAATAAATAAAAGCCAAAGTGCGCAGCGCTATGCGGATTTTTATCCTGTTGGTTGTCCCAGACTTCTCTGTCAGCCTGCATGGCAGTTTTATGCGCTGCATTTAATTGTTTCACATATGAATAGCTGGTAAAAATAGTCACCAGAAGGAGGCCTGAAAGGATAATGATTATCCATTTTATTCTGCCTTCGCGCCATAATTCTTTAATTTCTTTTTTAATGAGGAACGTTACCATAGGGAGAGAATCAGATGGTTGCTAAATATAATTTCTCTAATTCATTGGCTGTAATATCTTTCGATTGGATTACTTTTACCAGATTACCTTCTTTTAAAATACCTATTCTGTCTCCCACCTCTTTTGCCCTGAAAATATCGTGAGTCACCATAAAAATAGCCTTGTCCTGTTGGGCAAGGTCTCTTAGTAAGGCTGAAAACTCATTGGAGGCTTTGGGGTCAAGACCGCTGGTAGGTTCGTCCAGTAATAGAACTTTAGCATTTTTGGCTAATGCAATGGCTATGCCTACTTTCTGACGCATCCCCTTGGAGTAAGTACCTACTCTTTGTTGATGAGCCGACTCCTGCAGACCAGCCCTACTCAGGTAATCGCTTAATTCTTCTTTTGAGTAATTGAAACCAGCCAGAGAAGAAAAGAATTCAAGATTCTCTACGCCGGTTAGGTTTGGATAAAGCATCACGGTTTCAGGTAAATAACCCAGGTCTTTTTTGGTTTCAAGAGAGTTACCTACGACAGAGATGCCATTGATTTTTGCTTCACCCGAGGTAGGCTGAATGAATCCCAGAAACAAATTGACAGTAGTGGTTTTCCCTGCACCATTTTGCCCCAACAGACAGAATACTTCACCACTTTCAACCGTAAGATTTAAATGGTTAAGCGCTGTTTGCGCGCTATAGGATTTGGTAAGGTTAATAGCTTGAAGCATAAGGCGGTTTATTTGCAACAATATTGCAAATATAGATAATCAAAATAAAATTGCAACAATGTTGCAAAAAAATAAAACTATTTTTTCCGATAAGAGAATTTGGCCATTACTAAAGAGAATTGCTCCAATTAATAAATTTCGTCAACTTGTAAATACTAAGTGCCTTTTCTATTATTTAACTGACTATTCTTATAGCATTATAAAATACTTCAATATTCACCGGGCATTTGTCCCTACAAAGTTTTATTACAAAATCAAACCTAGATACTTATTTTATTTATGCAATGATGTTGCATAAATAAAAACCATTCATATATTTGCAACAATATTGCACAAGCAACAAAGTTGAATAAACATTTTGAATAAACCCACCTAATCAATGAGACGCCAATATCTACTTTTTGTATTCCTCTGTTTTTTCGCAATTATCCATACTGGCTATGCCCAGTATACAGTTAAGGGTGTAATTAAATTTGAAGACCAGACTAACGCTGCAGGTATTTCGGTAAGCCTGGAAATGGCTGATGCCAAAAAAGGAACAATAACCAACAGTAGTGGAGAATTTGTCTTTGAAAATTTACCAGTCGGGAAGTTCAAATTGACCGCAAGTTCAATTGGCTATGAGGCATTTGTTTTGGAGGGGAATCTCGATGAAGAACAAAAAACTATCAATATTCAGTTAAAGCCAGCGAGTATTGAATTGCAGAATGTAGAGATAGTTGGCCGTGCCCGTAAAGACTATAGCAGTGATTATAGTTTTTCTGCAACTAAAATTGCCATTAAAAACAAAGAATTGCCTCAGGCTATGAGTACGGTTACTAAAGAACTCATTGCTGACCGACAGGCATTTCAATTAGCTGATGCCGTAAAAATAGCCAGCGGTGTAATCCCTTCAAGTTATTATAATCAGTATGCGATCAGGGGTATCAGCCAAAATGAAGAAGGACAGATTATTAATGGTTTGCGTACACGCCAATATTATTTTTTGCAACCACTTACGACCAATATTGAACGGGTAGAGGTTTTAAAAGGCCCTGCTTCGGTTACTTTTTCAAGTGTTGACCCTGGCGGTAGTATCAATATGATTACCAAAAAACCTCTGACTGAAAAGCGAAGAGAAATAAGCCTGAGCGCCGGAAGTTTCAGCACTTTAAGAGGTGCACTTGATTTTACAGGCCCATTAAACGAGTCGAAAACCTTATTATATCGCATCAACGGCGCTTATCAGGAGGCTGGTTCTTACCGTGATTTAGTAGGCAACAAATCTGTGCTGATTTCACCTTCATTGAGTTATATTCCCAATGGCAAGACAGCGATTAATACCGAACTGATTTTTAGTAATATGATTGGCAATCTTGACCGGGGGCAACCGATTTTTGGGGCAGTAGCCGGACAAACCAATCTCAAAAGTACTCCTATCAGCCTGAATCTGGGCGCATCCAATGACTTCTTCAAGTCAAAAGAATTGATTCTTACAGCCAATCTTTCGCATAAATTCAAGCAGCATATCAGTTTCAATGCAGCTTATATGAAGCAAAACTGGACGGAAGACTTACAGGAACACCGCACTACCAATGCTTTTGCTACTGATATCGCCGGAGTGCCCGTAACCAGTCTGGTCATGATGCAACTAGTTCAGCGCAAACAGACCTGGAGTACAGATAACCTCAATGCTTATTTTAACTTCAATTTCGATTTAGGCAAAACGGCACACAAACTTGTAGTAGGTTACGACCTGCAAAACTGGCATAAACTGAAAGGCGGTGGCCAGAATGCTGCCAGAGGTTTTCTGCTCAAAGATGGCTCAGCAGCCAGTAGCTTTGTGGTTGCTAATGCGGCCAACTATCAAACCATTACGATTGACGGGAAAATCTTACCTAAACCTAATGTCAATTATTTTGACTTAAAAAATCCGGCCTATACCATCCGTAACCTGAATGACTACGTCATGAACTCCCGTGCGGGATTGCCTTCCGCATTCACCAGTACTCATGCTATTTATTTGCAGGAACAATTCAAAATAGGCAAATTTTCAGCTTTATTAAGCTTAAGAAATGAATGGTTTGAAGATATTACCAATTACGAGGCACCGAAAGAGTCTACATTTAAGAATACCGCATTGATACCCCGCATTGGACTCACTTATGAAATTAATAAAAGTGTAAATGTGTATGCCACTTATCTTAAGGGTTATCAGCCTCAATCTAATACAGTTACTTTAATGCCGAGCACTGGTAATTTTTATGGAGCCGATCAATCAGCAGCACAGTTTAAGCCTTTAATCAGTGACCTAAAAGAGTTAGGTATGAAATCAACCTTAGGCGGAACGCAGTTTACTTTGAGTGCCGCCATCTACGAAATCAATCAGAAAAATATCCTGATGAGTGCCAATGACCCTACCAATCCTGACCTACTCGTGCAAAGAGGGGCTGATAGGAGCCGTGGTTTTGAAACAGACCTGGCGGGCTATATTCTTCCCAACTGGCAAATCAATGCCTCTTATAGTTTTATTGATGCCGTAATCAGGATGGATAAAGAAGAAAAACTGATAGGACAACGCAAGGAAAACACACCTAAACACAGTGGCAATTTATGGACTCGCTACAACTTTAGCAGTTCTTCAGCGCTGAAAGATTTAGGCATTGGCTTAGGGGTACAATCGCAAAGCAGTCGTATACCCTGGTTCAGCCGGGCATTTGAAGTTCCTGCCTTTACTAGTATAGATGCAGCACTGTACTATACTCCAGCCAAAAGCAATTTGCAGATGGCTCTCAATCTCAATAATGTTTTTGACAAAACCTACTGGATTGGCGCACAGAATTATACACGCCTGTTTCCGGGAGCACCCAGAAACTTTATCCTCAGTGCTACTTATAAATTCTGATTTCTATGCGATTCAAGATTCTTACAATATTATCCAGACAGGTCTGGCAAAGCACACTTAAAAACGCGAGTACCCTTGTACTAATCGGCATTTTTAATTTGCTTCTTCTGGCAGCACTTTTTTCCGGCTATCTGAATATTAGTCAGCAACAAGCGTCTGTAAAAGAATACAGCTATGAAGTGCGTGAACGGTGGGAGAAAAGCCCTGACAAACACCCACACCGAATGGCTCATTATGGATATGTGGTTTTCAGGCAAAAGTTCCCTTTGAGTTTTTTCGATTTTGGCATGGACTCTTATTTAGGTAATGCTGTTTTTCTGGAAGCACACCGCCAGAACACAGTCAATTTTTCTGAAGCCAGCCTTTCTAATGGCCTTTTGCGATTTGGCGAGATTTCGGCTGCCATGATACTGCAGATGCTTTTGCCCCTCTTACTGTTCTTCTGGGGATTTAACCTCATTGCCCGGGAAAGAGAAAATGGCACCTTGCGCATTTTGCTCACCCAAGGCATTAGCTGGCAGGAATTAATTACGGGTAAAGCATTAGGATTGTTTTATTTATCACTCCTGATTTTTATTCCTTCAATCGTTATCGGGCTGATATTTTTAACTATAAACGAAGGAGTTTCCCAGAATTCTCAGGCTTTTGCTCGTTTCTTTGTATTAGTAGCCGGATATCTGGTTTACTTTTTTATTGTATCTCTTCTGGCTGTCTATATATCGGCGCGAAGTAAAAATACTAAATCTGCACTCATTACATTGATTGGCTTCTGGTTGGTTTTTACCCTGATACTTCCGAAGGTTTCGCAGGTAGCCGGACAGACGCTGTTTCCTTCACCGTCTAAAGTAGAATTTGATACGGCAGTTGAAGCAGAACTGATTAAGCAGGGAGATAGTCACGACCCTAATGACCCTCACTACAAAGCTTTAAAGGATT
The DNA here is from genome assembly GCA_966212365.1 of uncultured Emticicia sp. Lineage (GTDB taxonomy): Bacteria > Bacteroidota > Bacteroidia > Cytophagales > Spirosomataceae > Emticicia. The sequence continues at coordinate 6,876 of CBIHRH010000219.1, forward strand.
CATTATTGACCACTTATAGGGTGGATTCCACACATAAATTGCCATTTAATTATGGTGGCTTTGTCATGCGTGAAGGAGAACGTTTGAGTGCAGAAACCTACAACCGTCATCAGGAAAAACTGATCAATATTTATCAGAAACAACAGAATACCATTCGGCTAACGGCCCTGATTAATCCTTTTATCGCAATTAAAACCCTCTCAATGGCATTAGCAGGTACTGACTTTGCCACTTATAATGATTTTCAGAATCAGGTAGAAGCGTACCGCTACAAGCAGGCGCAAACCATGAATGAATTGCAGATAAAACTTATCAGCAATAAAGTCAAAACCTCGGCTGATAAAAGTGCCGCAATCAGCAGCCAGTACTGGAAAGATTTCCCAGATTTTGACTATCGCTTTTTGTCGTTTAGTCAGGTTTTCAGCAACGAAATCATGGCTATTGTTTCTCTGATTATCTGGTTTTCAAGTCTGTTCCTTTTGATAAAACTCACTTCTCACCAACTAAAAGCATTTTGATATGGCCGCATTGTTAATTAAAAACTTCTTGCGCTCAAAAGGCTTTATGACGGGCCTTCTGATTTTATTTTTTTCAGGGTTGCTCAGTTTATATATCGGAAAACATTTTCTTGATAGGAATCAGGAGATTATTGAGAAAACAGCGCATTTCCAGCAGGAAAATCTTGACCGCTATGCACAGAATATTAAAGAAATGGGCTCTCTGCTTTACTATGTCCGCTTCGGATTAGTCAATGAAACCTCCAATCTGGCAGGTCTTTCTATCGGTCAGCGGGATATAAATCCTGCGGTAATGAGTGTTACTGTTCGCAATTTACAGGAGCAGAAGTATAATACTGATTTAATGAACCCGATGTACCAATTGATTGGGAATCTGGACTTT
>CBIHRH010000220.1:0-7772 GCA_966212365.1 uncultured Emticicia sp.
TATCTAGAGATACGTCTCCCTAATTTATACTTTCGTAGAAGTGTAAATCCGACATTTTTTAATGAGATTGATAAATTATGGGGAAAATATTCCCCGTGAATGGATAAAAATCTACTTTTTAGTGTATATCCGGAATATAATAAAAAATAAAATATTTTACTTGTAAATGGCTGATTATGAGTGTATTAATGCTTTGTTTTCTGCCTTTATGAGGCTTTCGCACGTTAGAGGAATTGATTTTTTAACTTATATAACAGCTGATTGATTTCAGCCGATTTATCAAATTTTAAACTATTCAAACGTGCCACTGTCAATAACCACAAATAAACACGATACGATTATGAAGAATGTAATAATTTTCGTCTCACTTGCAGCAGCTGCAATGGGATGTAATAACGGAGCAAGTACTAATGAACAAATACAGGCAGCCAGAAAAGCTGCAATTGATTCAGTGAACAGAGTAGTTGAAATCGAACGTATGAAACAAGCAACTATTGACTCAATGAACCTGATCAGAGAACAAGAGTTACAATTAGCAGAAGCCAGAAAAGTCAATACATCAACCAGAACTAAGGAGACAGTAATTTATAGAGATAGAGATGGAGGTTCTGGTGCTGGTAGTGGATATACGCCTGTTTCTTATACCTCAACTGCTCCAGCCAAGAAGAAAATGAATCCTGCTGTGAAAGGTGCACTGATAGGTACGGGTGTAGGTGCTTTAGCCGGGGTAGCTATTGCAAAAGAGAAAAAAGGTAAAGGTGCCCTGATTGGTGCAGCAGCTGGTGCAGCAGCTGGTGCTTTGGGTGGGGTAATTATTGATAAACAGAAGCAGAAAAAACAAGCCCAACAGCAACCTCAGATTTATTACTAATTTCACAACTTAACTATATATTCGCCCTCCTGAAAGAGTCTTCGGATTTTTATCAGGAGGGTTTTCTTTTGTCTATTTGCCAATAAAGCTGCGATAGTCAACAAAGTTTACATTTATTTAATAATTGACTATTTTCTTAATAATCACTTCATACTGGCTTAATCAATAGTTTTTTCCTGGTGTCGACTTTTGCGTTTTTATTATACGCCGTCTCATACCAGTGTCTGATGACCCGAATATTTACTCTTATTTTTCTTCTTCTCTCTCCAAAGTTATTTGCCTATAACCTGAAAGGGATTATTACCGACAAATCAACTGGTGAGCCTCTGATTGGCGCTTCTGTTAAAGTTCTGAATCAACCTTATTATGCTATTTCAGGTTTGGATGGGTCATTTCTTGTCAAAAATGTACCCGCGGGTGAATATCAACTGCAAGTTACCTATGTTTCGTACCAGACTTCATTAATAAAAGTTAAGGTTGAAAAAAATGAAACCGCTCTTAACATTGCTTTGGAAGAAGACAGCAAGCAAACCTTAAGCGAGGTAATAGTAACTGCTACAGCAGATAAATCGACCGAACAGGTAGCCAGACAGATTGAAAGAAACGCTAATCAGTTAATGAATATAGTTTCAGGGAAAGCCATTGAGATTTCTCCTGATTTAACTGTGGCCAATCTTATTCAGCGCGTTTCCGGGGTATCTATTGAAAGAAATAGTAATGGCGATGGACAATACGCCATTCTGAGAGGGATGGATAAACGTTATAACTACACTTTGGTGAACGGTGTAAAAATCCCAAGCCCCGATAATAAGTATCGTTATGTGCCTTTAGATATTTTTCCGTCTGAATTATTAGGGCGCCTGGAAGTAACCAAAACCCTGACCCCGGATTTGGAAGGTGATGCAGTAGGAGGGGTAGTAAACATGGTGATGAAAGATGCACCGGATAACCCTGAGTTGAGAATTAATCTGGCAACCGGATATAACGAATTATTTCTTAATCGTGATTTTACCTCTTATTCAAGAAGCGGCATCAATTTTAAGTCTCCTTATGAAGTAAAAGGAAAAGACTATAATGCCACACCATCCGATTTTCCGAAAGCTCCTTTACAATATACCTCAGCTAAGCCATTACCAAACCTGATTGGTGGGTTTTCATTAGGCAATCGCTTCTTTAATAAACGTTTCGGTGCTATGGTAGCAGGTAGCTTTCAGAATACTTATCGTGGAAGCAATAGCCTTTTCTATTCTTCTACGGTTTATGATACTGAGCTTACTTCTCGCCTGACGAGTCTATCTGAACGTCAATATTCTGAGCAACAAGGGCGCTATGGCTTACATACCAAATTAGACTTTAAAGCCAATAGCCGTAATAAATTTCAATGGTATAATGCGTACTTGTATCTTTCAAACCAACAGGTAAGAGATACCAAACAAACCAACTATTCTTCAGGTGGTTATGACCATGTGGCAGGAAATGCCGGATTATCCTACTCGACCCGTTCTCGCCTTACGATTCAGCAAATTTTCAATAGTACTCTACAGGGGAGTCATGAATTATTGAAAGACCTGAGATTAAACTGGTCGGCAGTATATTCATTAGCTACGAATCAGATTCCTGATAATACAAATATTGGCTTATTAGGCACCCGTCAGAGTTTTGTAGATACACGTACGTATCCTGAAGAATATACCCGCCGATGGGAGCATAATTCAGATAATGATATTACCGGTTATCTGAATCTGATTTATAAAATCAATGATTTAGAATTATCGACGGGTGGTTTGTATAGAAATAAACACCGAGATAATTTCTATAATAACTACATTTTCAAACCTACTAATCCATTTGCTCTTTACGGCAAGGACTTTACTAAGTATGAAGATATTGCCTGGATCATACAAAATCCAAGAGGCGCTGTAGCCAACGCACTTTCTTACAACGCATCAGAGCAAACAATAGCAGAATATGCCATGGCCAAATGGCAATTGAAACGCCTGCAACTGATAGGAGGACTTCGCGTGGAACATACCAATCAGAGTTATGATATGCTTTTCCCTTTAGGAGAGCTAAGACCATCGGGCGCCCAGATTTATACCGATTTTCTACCAAGTCTGAATCTGAAATATGAGGTAAAGCCAAAGCAATTTGTCAGAACGTCTTATTTCCGTTCTATTAACCGTCCGGGCTTCTTTGAAATCGTACCGGGTAAAATTGTAAACGAAGAGTTTCAGGAAAGGGGAAATCCTGATTTGAAACGCGCCATTGCCGATAATTTTGATATTCGCTACGAACTCTTCCCGAATCCATCAGATCAGGTGATGTTGGGGCTGTTCTACAAATATATCAAAGACCCTATTGAATACGCACTAAGTGTTGATGCCACCCGTGGGCAAGACGTATTTTACTCGCCAGGTAATTACGGGAATGCTACCAACTACGGCTTGGAACTAGACTTCATTAAGTATTTTCAGAAGTTCGGTATCAAGGCCAACTACACTTATACCAATTCTTCTATTACCACCCAAAAAATCATCAGAGAAAGAGACCAGAATGGTAATCTTCGTTCGAAGAATGTAGAACAAACGCGTCCGCTTTATGGTCAGGCAGCGCATGTTGTCAATGTTTCCCTATTATTCAAAGATACGAAAAAAGGCTGGGATGCACAGTTGGCAGCTTCTTATACCGGAGAGCGCATTAATACGGTTTCTCAGTTCCTGAATAATGATTTATGGCAGGAGGCTTTTATCCAAATGGATGCTTCGGTAGAAAAAACCATTGGTACTAAATACGTGATTTATGTCAAAGCCAACAACTTGCTGGATACTCCTATGCGTGTGTTTATCAAAAACACCAATCCGCAGAACGCCGATATTCATCAGGATATCAACAACAAGAATAAGACCCTGATTCGTGAAGATTATTACCAGAGAAGCTACCTGATAGGCTTACGGTTGAAAATATAATTTTTTATAACTAACGCAAACAGAAAGATGAAAAGAGTACTTTTTTTATTGATTATGGCATCAGCTCTAGTAAGCAGTTGCGACAAAGATGATACAGGGACAGACATGCCGGTTACTAAACCTGACGAGCTAAGTGTATCGGGTGAGGTATCAGGAACATGGAAAAAAGATGCGATTATCACTGTAAAAGGTGATGTGATTGTGCCTGCAGGCAAAAGTCTGATGATTGAGTCGGGTGTGACCGTAATCATGGATACTACTGCGAAACCTGAGTTTATCGTATTGGGTAATTTGTATTCGGTAGGTACTAAAGAAAAACCAGTAAAATTTACAGTACCTGAAGTAGCCAGAACAGCTAAATATAACTTCGGTCAATTGTGGGGTGGTATCTTAGCCGCTAAAACTTCTGCTGAGGTATTATTAGATAATACAATTCTTGAGTATGGTGGAGCTACTACTACAGAAGCATCTACTTCGGTAAAACAAGGGTTATACAAAGCTGCCAGTGGCGAGCGTGTACCGGCTCTTTGGTTCTCTAATACAGCGGGTAAATTAGTAGTACAAAACTCAACTATCCGCCACTTTGGTGAAGATGCTACTTATATCGAAGGCGGTAATGTTATTTTTGCTAACAACGTTTTCAACACAACAGGCTTAAGTGGTGGCGATGCTATCAACCTGAAATCAGGTGTGAAAGCCGATGTAGCCTTTAATCTGATTTATAATGTAAATACCAATGGTATGAAATTATCGAACTCAGGTGAAAGAACACCACAATTATATGTGATTGGGTATAACAATACCCTGGTAAACAATGGTTGGAGAAGACCATCAGTAAAAGGTGGCTCTATCTGGGTTGAAGAAAGCGTTGATGCTGAATTATACAATAACCTTCTGGCAAACTGTCGTTTCGGTATCAAAAGAGATAAGAAAAAACCGGAAGACAAACGTTCTGTCTTTAGCAATACTTACTACTTTGGTAACTATCAGGATGGAGTGAATCAATTCCAGCCAAGTGATGAAATCATTGCAGGAACTAACGATGTTATAGGTAAAACTGCCGGAGAAAATGACCCTAAATTTGTAAACTTCCCTGTAAGCACTGCGAAAGACGGAGATTTCAATAATTCATGGGATTTCCACCTACAAGTGGGCTCATCTGCATTAGGTAAAGGTATTACTACCTTTAAAAGAAATTTTGCTGATGGTATTACTTTAAACGGTGTAACTTACAAATCACCTGAGCCTGCTAGCTATGCAGGTGCGTTTGGTAGTAAATAATATTTGAAATCACCTCACCCCTTGCCCCTCTCCCCCGGGAGAGGGGTTAAAAAGGTACCAACTCTAATACATGAGGGTCTTTAAAAGTCTCCCTCTACTCTTTCAGGAGAGGGAGATTTAGAGGGTGAGGAGAAACAAGCCTTATCTATATGAACATCCGATTAGCCTCTTTTCTGGTTTTAATTTACTTGGCTTTTTCTTGTACAAACAAAGAAACCAAAGATTCAACAGAAACTACCACGGTTATTAGTCCTGTTTTTGTGACTGATAGTGTTAAAAAAGACTCTGACGATCCGGCTGTCTGGATCAATCCGACAGACCCAGGCAAAAGCCTGATTTTAGGCACAGACAAAGACGAGGATGGCGCTTTATATGTATTTAACCTGGAAGGTAGAGTACTGGAAGATAAAGTTGTAAGAGGACTGAAAAGGCCTAATAATGTTGATATTGAATATGGCTTAAAACTGAAAGGTGTTCCGACAGATATAGCTGTAACTACTGAAAGGTTGACCCATAAACTTCGTATTTTCTCATTACCCGATATGAAGCCTGTAGATAAGGGTGGGATAGAAGTATTTGAAAATGAAACAGGCGAAGGATTCAGAGACTTAATGGGTATCTCTCTGTATAAAAACAAGAAAGGAGATATTTATGCTATTGTAGGACGTAAAACTGGCCCTACTACCGGAGAATACTTATGGCAGTATTTACTACAAGACGATGGAACAGGGCAGGTAAAAGCTACGCTCGTCAGGAAATTTGGTTTGTATAGCGGTAAAAAAGAAATCGAATCCATTCTGGTAGATGATGAATTAGGCTATGTTTACTACTCTGATGAAGGTGTTGGTGTAAGACAATATTTCGCCGACCCTGAAAAAGGTAGCCAGCAATTAAGCTTGTTTGCCACAACCGGACTCACAGAAGACCACGAGGGGGTTTCATTATATCGTTTATCTGAAACAGAAGGATACATTTTGGTTTCAGACCAGGGTGCTGATAAGTTTCATATTTTCAGCCGAGAAGGCACTAAAGAGAATCCATACGAACATAAAGAATTAAAAGTGGTACAAGTAAAAGCACACCAGAGTGATGGCTCAGAAACTATTGCCCTGCCACTGAATAGTAATTTTCCGAAAGGGATATTCATAGCCATGAGCGATGACAGAACCTTTCATTTATACCGTTGGGAGGATATAGCAGGGAAAGATTTGAAGAGTATTAAATAAGGCAGATTGTTGATTTAAATATATAACGCTATTATACAAACGTAGATACAAGGCATTGCCTTGTATCTACCAACCAATTCATTAATTTTTTAAGAGCGTTCATTTTTGACTCCTAATCTATAGTCCTTACCTATTACATTTTAATAACCGGAGACAAAACTTAAACAATCTCCTGTATCAATTTAGACCATTTCTCAACATTATCTTCAAAAACACCATGGTAATAATGAATTAAATCGTGGTATTTTTCCTGAAATTCGGGTGTCATTTTCTTATTAAATCCCCTGTCTCTGAAAACACATTCAAAATTATTGATACTGCCAATCAACTGTTTATAATCATTGATGATTGATGTGCTAATACCGTTCCTGACGGCTCGTTTAATCACCTCATCGTGCATAATCAACGCAGTTTCGTTAGCAGCTAATCCTTTCTCAAACCATTTATTTTCTAAGCAAACGCCTTCAATCGGATAAAAACTGCCGTTAAAAAGACTTTTATTCGGCTTTTTAATACCGGGAGATGAATAAAACAGAAAATTCTCAGGTTCTTCGATAACCCATTGAAAATTTTTGGTATTCATGTGAGATAACCATTCTTCAAGACTTAAAGGCGAAGATTCCGAAAAATTAAAATCAAAAATTACTTCCCTATTGCCCATCTGAATAATAGGCGCTACATGATAGCCCCAACGGATGTGACCTTTGGGAGCGATATGATTATGATCTTGAATCAGAAATACTTCATTTGAAGTTTCTGAATAACGACAAGGAGCGAAAACCCAGATTTTTTTGTGCGGAATTTCATGCTTCTTTAAAAGCAATGAACTCAAGTGAGCGTTGCAGTGGCAGTTACCCTGCAGATAACGGTACGATGGATAGAGATAATGCTTGATTTCATTAAACACTCTATCAATTAAAGGTTGAACCAAAGTTTTTGATTCAAATAAATTCAGCATTTTCGTGAGTTGATTAGAGTTCAAATCTAATAGTTAAAAACCTATTGCGATATTATGTTTTGGTAAAGGAATTGTAACGCGGAAGTTAATATAAAGCTCTAATTGCGGCTGAAATTCAGACAATAAATTGAGGGATAATTGAATGTTAAGAAAAGCTTAAAAAAAGATTAAGAAAGAGAATTGTTTTATCAGAAAACTCCTTAAATTGGAGCTCTATACCATACAAATCTTTTGTACCTATTATCTATTAAACAAAGACACCTACTTTATGACAAAAACACACGCACTTTTATCTGCTCTGGTTTAATCTTTCTTTTTTAACCTTATGATTGTTTTGAGGCATCAATAGATTTTGTCTCTTATAAATCATATATGGAAAAGAAACCGTTTGCTTGCTGAATATCGGCTGTCATGCTACTATACGTATTACTATTAGAGTATTATCAACACCTTTAAACTTTTCCATAAGG
>CBIHRH010000221.1:0-7752 GCA_966212365.1 uncultured Emticicia sp.
AGTTATCCTGCTTTTTATTTATCGTCTTTTCAGGCTGTTAAGGTATTGAAAGGCACTTTCAGGGCAGGACGATTTGCAGCGGTTCCTCGCAAAGTATTAGTAGTATTGCAATTCACGGTTTCAGTTACATTGATTATTGGTACAGTTATCGTTTTTCGTCAGATACAATATGCTAAAAACCGCTCTGTGGGGTACGACCGTAATAAGCTGATTGAGGTGAATATGAATACTCCTGAGCTTTATAAGCATTTCAAAGCCCTAAAGAGTGATTTGCAGAATACTGGGGCCATCTACGAAATCGGTGTTTCTGCAGGTTCTATTACGAATCAGTCGGGGGGCACTACCAATATATCTTGGAAAGGCAAAAGTCCGGAAGGGAAACCTTTGTTGATGGCTAATCTTGTATCGCATGAATACGGAAAAACAATCGGTTGGCAGGTTGTACAAGGTCGCGATTTTTCAAGAACTTTTTCGACAGATTCATCGGCTATGATTATCAACGAGTCGGCTTTAAAATTTATGGGTTTTAAAAACCCTCTTAATGAAATAGTTACTACCAACGGTAAAGCATATAATGTAATAGGAGTGATTAAAGACATGGTTAAGGAAAACCCTTTCAGACCCGTAGCTCCTTCTTTTTTTGTTCTGAACTCCCGGGCAGTTAATGTGATTCTGGTTAAACTTTCACCTCAAATGAGTACCTCAGAATCACTCGCCAAGGTGGAAGCTGTATTCAGAAAACATAATCCGGAGAGCCCTTTTATTTACAGTTTTGTTGATGAACTCTATGGTAAAAAATTCGGAGACGAGGAACGAATCGGCAAATTAGCCCTCTTTTTTACTATTCTCGCAGTGCTTATCAGTTGTCTGGGTTTATTTGGCCTGGCATCATTTGTAGCTGAGCAGCGTACCAAAGAAATCGGTGTCAGGAAAGTATTGGGTGCCTCGGTAGTTCACCTCTGGGCCTTGCTATCAAAAGATTTTGTTATGTTGGTAATCGTTTCTTTATTTATTGCTTCACCTATTGCCTGGTATTTTATGAATCAATGGGTGATGAGATACGATTATCGGGCAGGTATATCCTGGTGGATTTTCGCACTCGCCGGAGCAGGTGCCTTGCTTATCACTTTATTAACAGTAAGTTTTCAGGCTATTAAAGCGGCTTTGTTGAATCCTGTAAAGTCTTTGCGGTCTGAGTAATAGCAGAGGGCGGAGGGCTTGGAGTAAAATCAAATTTGATGCTATGAAGAGGAGCACATTTTCTTCTCTTCATAGCATTTTATTATTTTCGTTTCAAGTAATAAACATTATCAGTCTCCTTAATCATCAATTCATCTTTTTCAGGAATAAATTCAAAGAAATAGCTTGCTTGCCGGTGCATAAAGTAGTTTTTGGCAATAAGCTGAATTTTTCTGGGTTTCTATCAATAATCTTCCTTTATCTTTATTGACGGTTACCAAAATAGATATATTGTTAGAAGTATATTAACTAAATATTTAGCTAAATCCTGCAAAGTGAATATTAAAGACTTTGGGTATATTAATTCAGTTCTCTGAATTTAACAAATTTACAATTTCTTTGACAATTTCACTTATCCATTGTTTAGCAGAGAATTGTCCCATACTATGTTTTGTCCAATTAAGAGGAATTGATACTACTTGTTTATCTTTAAGTTTCAACGTAATTGATTTATCCTTGAGAATACTAATTTGTCTCATAAAGGAATCCTTATTTAATTGTCTTCCTTCATTTAAATCGCATCTCTGTTTTATTTCACGAAATATGCCAGTCATTATTGCAAAACCTATACTTTTAGTTAAGACGTGGGTATCAGGAAAACTCCAAGCTTCCTCAAATACTTCTTTCCAAGCATTAAAATAAGAATTAAAAATTTCAATTTGTTGAGATGTTGTCTTATTGTAAATTACACCTCCATTACCAATATGAGGTTTTAAAAGAATAAGCATAGAGGTATTTTTTATCCATTTTCCTTTTTGCTCTGGTAAAAACTGGATTGCATTATAAAGCGCAGATGAAGGCTCTTCGTTAAGCCCTTTTATAACTTCGTAAACTTTGTCATCATCACCTGCTAGCATTTTTACACCAGCCATTAAATCAAGAAGTAACCTTTCGTCAACTTTTACTTGCTTTGAATTTATATCAATAAACAATTTTGCACGTACACCTTCTGTGACATTATGAACAGCTATGACGGCCAAATCAAATTCGAGACCGTCTGAATATTCAAACCCTTTTACTCGATGCTGGCCATCAAGAATATACGCAATTTTACAATCTTCGGTCTCTTCAGGGTTGGGAATTGAAATTGTTACTTGGTCTGGAAACGCTGTAGTTTCAATTTCAACGTCCTTTTTTAAGTCAATTACAATAGCATTTGGTAATAAGGAATTTTCTTCTTTTAGCCAATTACCAATTTCTTTTGCTCTCGGAATATTAACGACTCTTTGCAACTCATCAGGGGATTCTTCGGAACGCGGAGTAACATAAGCAATCTTATTTAATAATGCTGAGTTAATTTTAAAAAGGTATAGCGTTTTATCTTTCTGTTTTAAGATAGTTGCAGCGATTTTAATTTTAGCCATATATCTGATTTTTGAAGCTTATCTGATTTTTTAAGATTATGTTCAGAACAAAGAAATTGAAGATTTTCAAATTTTGAAGAACCCCCTTTTGAAGAAGGGAAATTATGGTCAATATGCAATTTGACCTCAGGAGGTGTCCTTTCACAATATACGCATTTTAAAGGTGAATTAATAAGTAAGCGCAAAAGTTCTGTATAGGTTATTGGTTGTCTATAATGTTTTTCTGTAGTAGCCTTAACTCTTTCATAAAGAATTATTATATTATTATTGTCCCATTTACTGTTTGTTTTCTTTTCAACTTTTTCTTTAAAAATAGATATTGCTTTTGGATTATTTTTTATTTCGTTAATCCATACTTTGTCTTGTGAAAAAATCATTACAATATGTTCAAGTAAACACCAATTTAGATAATCAAGTAAACTGTCCTGATTAATTCCTAATAAAGAGGTCAATACAGAAAAGTTATCTATATGTTCTTTGTTTACTTTGAAACTCATAGAATGATTAATGAAAACATCAAATATAAGACATAAATGAATAACTTAGTTAATAATCAATAGGTAATTTGTTATGGCAAATTACCTCATATTTTTCACAATGATATAGAATGATATTGAGTACCTATATCCGGAAATTATTGGCTATATTATAAGACTATTTAGCAAATAGCTAATCTCTAAGACAATCCACATCAAATACCCATCCGGTTTTTATAGGCTTCTAATGCGTTTTCAAGCAATACCTTTAATGCATCTGACTGTATTTGCTCTTCGTTCTTGATTTCAACATATCGGCTGATTTTGCCTGTGCCCTCCAATAAATGATGAGGGTCTGGTAAATCTACTCCTTTATAAAAGCCTAGTTTGAGCCCTTTTTTAGAGGGTATCAACATACAAATCAGTTCAGCATATTTCTGACCGTAACAGTAAGCTACCATTTTGGCAGGTATATCTAATTGCTCTGTTACATTTGGTAAAGTATCTAAAATGACGGAGCGAAGAAGCACCGCATGTGCATATACTACTTCATTATAGCTAGCTAGAAAGTCTGATATTTTTATATCCATAAAGTTAGTCTAGTCAATGTTTGGAACAGGATTCAGTAAACGCAGTGCATTAAAAAGTGCCTGATGGGTGATAGTAGCATGATTTTCTTCAGGCAGATAATCGAAGTAGATTTTCAGATTTTTGCTTTTGGCTTTTCTGAGTTTTTCGGTCAGTAGATTAGCGTCTACTTCCATTACTCTTGGAATCTCAGTTGGGGTTAGTCCTTCTTTCCCTACACCAATATATATTTTAGTTGGCTGATTAAATTTCTCTTCCAGAATTGGTGAATCAAGATTAAGTAAAGAACCATTATCCCACCAGATACTCGGACTAATAATAATATACTCATTAAACAAAGTAGGCTTTTTCAATAAAATTTCAGTAGCCAACAAGCCACCCAAAGATTGACCGATAATAGTCTTTGACTGATTAACTTTAAAATACTTCTCTATATAGGGTTGAAGTTCTTTCTCCAGAAAAGCGATGAATTTATCGGAGTTGCCGGTGGTTTTGTACTTTTCTTTATCCTTTTGAATGCTGGTAGGGTAGGTAAAATCTCTTCTTCTATCAACATTAGCAATACCTACAATTATCGACTTAGGCACACGCTCAATCCATGGAAACATATTGAACTGATATAAACCTACTACATGAATAAAATCCTCATCATGAGAACCGTCCAGCAAATATACAACTGCATAGCGTGTTGTATCCTCCAGTTTATAACCTTCGGGCAGATAAATATTCAATATTCTCTTTTCTGATAGATGTTTTGATTGAATTTCATCAATTTGCCCCAATACAAAAGGCTTGTTCTTGGTAACGGTCTTCTCATTTTGTCCAAAACTAATAACCGGAAGAAAGAATAACAGATAAATTTTAAGAAATCTCATGTTTAATGCTTTTATGAGCCAATTTAAGCAAGATTGGCTAATTCAAGCAAATTTATATTTTAAAGGGAATCACTATTGGGCTGAGGTATAACATTGATTATAGATTCTGCTTGTTTTTTAGCGACTTTAGCTAATTGTATAAACGCCCATATACTAGCCGAAGTAAAGATTAAAAACCCAAGCATCAGCTTCCAGAATGAGGTATCAAACCCTGTTTGCCAAACAAGATTACTTGCTTTGGTTGATGCCTGCCATTCAGCCTGCCCATGTAACCATAAGTCGAGATTTGAATAGATATTCCCACCTGTGTGCAAAACAATAGCAGGTAAAATAGACTTTGTAAGATAGGTAACTGCGCCATAAATGGCTGCCACTAGCACATAATAAGGCCAAAGTATAAATGTAAAGTCTAAATGAACTATGGCAAATATGGTTCCTGTAATGAGAATAGCTATAGGTAAGCCGAAATCTTTTTCGAGAGGTTGCTGCATGTACCCACGAAAAGCCGCTTCTTCTATGATACCTGCTATCGGAGCAGCCACTACCAACAAAGACACAACCGTAAATACAGGGATGTGACTAAGGTCAGGAAGTTTTTGTTGAGGCAGTAGTACCAGACGATTGACTAGGTATAACATCAGTACCAAAGCAATAATAGCCAATAAACCCGCTAACAAAGCCCTCACCCATAAGCTACCCGGAACGGCATTAGCTCGCAAACGCTGGCGACGTTCCAGGCTTTCAGTACTATTGGCGTTTCCACCATCGAGATAGTGCCAAAAGAACCATATATAGATTGCAATGATAGGCACACCCCAGGGTATATCGGAATAATAACGGAGATTAGCCTCAAAAATAATATTTCTCGGAATAGTACCTGCCAGTACAATTAATATGCCCGTGAAAACGGGTTGCAAAATATTAGTTAGTTTAGACATTATTCATAAAAGCATAAGAGTAAATCTTTAATGAATTGTGGCGAATAGAGTAAATATAGAAAAGATACATCTCTTTTGCTCCAAACTTTATATGAACGGTTAATTCATGAGGGTTTAAGATTTTTGAGTATTAAAATGTTTTTGTAAAATACTTAAGAAGTACTAGCTTTACTATCCATCTGTTTTATCACAAAGTCTTGAAAACTTCTATGACTATTTCAGCAACTATCAAAAATACACCACACGAAAACATCATTAGCGTTGTCACGAATGGCAATGAGCAAAATGTCAACATTCCTGTTAAAGCATTCGGACGCGGTTCGGCTGTGAATGGAGGCGAACTACTTTTCCTGTCAATAGCTACCTGTTTTTGCAATGATATTTACCGTGAAGCAGCGCGTCGGCACATGAATATTGAAAATGTGGAGGTAAGCGTATCAGGCGAATTCGGTAAAGAGGGGGAGCCTGCCTCTAACATTACTTATGAGGTAAGCATTGAGGCAGACAAGCACTCTCCGGTAGAAATTGCTGATCTTATCAATGAGGTTGATAAAGTGGCGGAAATACACAATACTTTACGGCGTGGTGTTAGTGTAAAACTCAAATCATAGAAAATCCCGGAAGCGATAGCATTTCCGGGATTTTGACGAATGAATTTATCCTATAACCACTTATTCCTTTTTGCCTTCCTGACTCGGTGCTTTGGCAGGAGTAGCATCTGTTTCTTTTACTTTCTTTTCGCTAACACTTAAATTATTTCCCGAAATATCCGGTTTTTCATTGCTCATTTCCGTCGGATTTTTAGGCGAACTGTTAGTAGTAGTATATTTCATACCCTCTTCTTTCCCTTCTCTTATTTGTCTGGCAAGACTTGAGCCTTCAAATCCCTTGCTTTTTGCTGTGTTTGTTTGCACGGTGGGGGCATAATTGGCACCCGGGATTTTGTTTTCAACAGCCTGTTTTCTTATGGGGGTATCGGTTGCAAACTTTTGTGCTTTCAGGTTAGCACATAGGCCCAATGTCAATACTAATAAAATATATAATTTCTTTTTCATGATTAATCTTATTTAACGTTTACTAATACTTTTATTTTTCCGATAGTTTCTGAGTTAAAACCTTGTAAGGCCTTACCTAATACCTGTCCAACTTTTACCTTATCGGGGTCGGCTTTCATCGCAACACCCGGAATAGAAGAGGTTACCAGCATGTCGCCACGCTCAATAGGACCACCCTCCAGACATACTTTGGTTGGAATAACCCCTACCACACCCATTGGCACTTTGCCGCTCAAATCTGTGTCAATATCTTCTTCTGTCAATAATACGCCAGGTTTAGTAGCATAAACACCTGCTACAAGCGACGAATAAGGCTTGTCAGATTTTTCGACGTGTCTGTCGCTCGATTTTGAAATAATCAGAATATCTCCTTCTTCGTATGACGCTCTGTTTCCAGTTACATCAAAGGCTTCAGCTAAGTCGGCGCCACTATTTTGTGTGCCACCATTAAAGAAACCTCTTCCGGCTTTATTGATACGAGCAACATTCACACTTTCGCTTTGGAATACAGTTATACTACCACTGGCACCAGTATGGTTAATTAATGCGGCATTGCCGGTACCGTCAGTAGATATATGTATAGCTGGTTGGCCATTTTGCTGATTAAAATTCGCAAAACGACCTGCCTTACCAGTACCAAAGTTTGGGATAAAGCCAGAAATTGCATTACCAGTGCCATCGCAGGAAGCCTCAATTCCATCACCATTTCCACCTGCATTCGCAGTAATACCATTACCCGTACCTTCACTCAGGGCTAAAAGCGCAGCACCATTTCCGGAAGGGTTAGAAGCATAGAATAAACCTGCAACGCCTCCGGTTCCTGACGATAAACCATATACACCGGCTGTTCCGAAGTTTGCAAACATACTATTTACTTCTCCTTTCAGCGCAGGCGATGTACCGGTAGTTCTATCCACTTTGGCACTAATCGCTGTACCATTTCCAACCGTTGTGGCTGTAATTACTTCATTTTGGTTATCCTCATTAAAAATATCGAATTTCCCTGCTTTACCTGTACCGAAGCTTGGTACCCAGGCATATAAAGCATTTCCAGCCCCATCAATATTGGTTTCCACACCATTTCCGTCTTTACCAGCATTGGCTGTAATGGCGTTTCCATTACCATCTGTTAAAGCAATAAGAGCAGCACCATTTCCGTTTAAATTTGAGGCGTAAAAAAGACCTGCTCTACCGCCTGTACCGGATGATACTCCAAA
>CBIHRH010000222.1:0-7751 GCA_966212365.1 uncultured Emticicia sp.
AGAGTATCTGATTGCTCAAAAATATTGTGATAATGCGCACCTGGCTATTCGTGGGGGCTCAAATGGTGGGCTTCTGGTAGGGGCAGTAATGAACCAGAGACCTGAATTAGCCAGAGTAGCGATTCCACAAGTTGGCGTAATGGATATGCTTCGTTTCCAAAAATTTACTATCGGTTGGAACTGGATTGCCGACTATGGTTCGGCTGATAATGCAGACGAATTTAAAGCTTTATATGCTTATTCGCCTTTACACAATATTAAAGAGGGGGTAGATTATCCGGCTACGCTGATTACCACAGCCGATCATGATGATAGGGTAGTACCTGCGCATTCATTTAAATATGCAGCGATGCTACAAGCAAAAGCCGGAAAAAGCAGCACTAATCCATTGTTAATCAGAATTGATACCAATTCAGGTCATGGTGCTAGTAATACAGCCAAGAATATAGAGCAAACCGCCGATATTTATGCTTTTATCTGGTGGAATATGGGAACAGTTCTGAACTTATAAATTTTTGAAATGGCCTGTCTCAAAAGTATTTTAAGCAAAATAATATTTTGCAAAACCCCATCCCAACCCTTCCGCTTCGGCGGTCCGACCCAACAATGGGGAAGGGCTCAAAAGTCCCTCTCCACATTGTTGGGGAGAGGGATTTAAGGTGTGGGGTCAAAGCCTTTACAAAGATTCTTTGGCATGAAATACTTTTGACACATTCTCAGACTTTTTTACCATCTTTAGCCACCTAGAAACTATCCAGCAATTAATGAAAAAGCCCAATCAGCTTTATTTAGCCTTAGTTATTATCGTGACCTGCATTGTGTATAGTAACCACTTCTACAATGCTTTTCATTTTGATGATTTCCACACGGTTGAAAACAACTTATATATCCGTAATCTGAAAAACATACCCTTGTTTTTTAAAGATGCCACTACCTTTAGCACTTTACCATCTAACCAGGCTTATCGACCGATAGTTACCACCTCTCTGGCTATTGATTACTGGTTGGGCAATGGGTATAATCTCTTTTATTTCCACCTGCTTACCTTTGTTTTCTACCTGATTCAGGGGGTACTGATGTTACTCTTTTTTAGAAAAATTTTTGACATTGCCTATAAGAACCCCTGGAATGAGTATATAGCGTTGATAGCCGTCGCCTGGTATTTATTACATCCTGCAATGGCCGAGACTGTAAATTATGTCATTGCCCGTTCAGATACTCAATCTACGTTTTTTGTCATACTGGCTTTCGTCTTATATACTTATTCGGCTTTTTGCCGCAAGACTTTTCTCTATCTGCTCCCCATTGTTTTAGGAACATTGGCCAAACCTACAGCAGTAATGTTTGCACCTATTCTATTTTTCTATATTGTGTTTTTTGAGAAGAATACGGGTATCGCAGATTTTTTTAAAGGGAACTATCTTAAAAAGACCATCAATAGCGTTGTGCGGGTATTGCCTGCACTGGTAGCCTGTGCCTTGCTTTATTGGTGGGTGGATAGATTTACCCCTAAAACCTGGCAAGCCGGAGGAAATTCACCCTGGTTATACCTGATTACGCAGCCATTTGTCATTACCTATTATTTCGGCTCACTGTTTTTACCAATTCATTTGAGTGCAGATACTGACTGGCAATTATTAACCAATATCTGGGACATCCGGTTTTTTGCAGGTACATTGTTTATTGTCACGATGCTTACTATTGCTGTCTATTTTTCAAAAAAAGCTTCTACTCATCCTATCAGTTTTGGCATTCTATGGTTCTTTCTGGCTTTAGTGCCATCTTCGAGTATTATCCCGTTAGGAGAGGTAATGAACGACCATCGTATGTTCTTCCCGTTTGTGGGGCTCGTGATGGCCGTGGTTTGGGGTGTGGCTTTGCTATTATTAAGATATAAGGCCTTTTATGAAAAATATTCAACTGCCATCTTATCAGCCATTGTAATTATTTTAATCGGGTATGGAGTCGGAACCTATCAACGGAATGAGGTCTGGAAAACAGAAGAAAGTTTGTGGTATGATGTAACCGTGAAAAGCCCTAAGAACTATCGGGGATTAATGAACTATGGTTTAGCAAAAATGACCAAGGGAGAATATGCCATCGCCGAAAAATACTTTACAGATGCTTTGGCAGGACTACCCAATTATGCCACGCTTCACATCAATTTAGCAGTATTGAAAGAAGCGATGGGAGATAAAGTAACTGCGGAAACCTATTTTAAGAACGCCTTATTGCTAAATAACAATAGTGCAGATTCTTATTTTTTCTATAGTAGATTCTTAGTCAATCAGTTCAGATATGCCGAGGCTGCTCCACTTTTAACAAAAGCTATCGAGATTTCTCCCGCCTATTTATTAGCCAGAGAGTTATTAATGAAAGTCTATGATAATCAGGAGCAGTATGACAAATTAACGCAATTAGCTGAAAGCACTTTGCAGATTGCACCAGATAATGCAGAAGCTTTAAGGTTTAGAGAATCGGCCGCGAAGAAGCAAAACAGGCTGGGTTTGGAATTAGAGCAGATAAAGCAAAGTCCAGGTGCTGATAAATATCTGGCATTAAGCTTATCTTATTATCAGGTGGGTCAATATCAGAAAAGTATTGATATGGCTTTAGAAGCTATCAAATTGAAAGCAGATTATGCAGAAGCCTATAATAATATTGGCTCGGCTTATAACGAGCTTAAACAATATGATAAGGCTATTCCATTTCTGAAAAAAGCTTTGACTTTAAAACCTGATTTTCCATTAGCTAAAAATAACCTGATATTATCAGAAAATGGTATCAATGCTTTAGAAAATGCTCAAAAATTATCTACTGGACAACCATCAGCTGAAAACTACCTTAGTTTGAGTCTGGTCTATTTCAATCAGAAAAAGTATAAAGAGTGCATAGAAGCCTGTAAAAAAGCATTGGCCTTAAAACCCGATTATGATTTAGCTTATAATAATCTATGCGCGGCCTATAATCAACTGGAAGATTGGGATAACGCAATTATTGCCGGAGAAAAAGGCTTGAAAATAAACCCAAATAATACACTTTTAAAAGGTAATCTGGCAGAAGCCTATAGAAGAAAAAACAACTGACAAACCGATGAATGACTTGCAATGTATTGTTTGTGGTAATAAACAGGATTTAAAGTTTCAATTACAACACAAAGTTTATCAGTGTGCTTCGTGTGATTTGTATACCTCTGATGCAACTTTTGACTTGTCTTTTCAATCAAGCTTAGAAGAAGATAGCCGGGAGATAGGATTGAAAAAGTTAAGACTACAAAACTTTCAGTCAATTGTAAAGGCATTAAGAGAGAATTATTTCAAAGACAAAGAAACTATTAAAGGCCTTGAAATTGGTAGCGGTAATGGCTGGTGGTTAGAGGTGTGTAGAAATAATAAAATTGATTGCATAGGTATAGAACCTGAAAATACCTTTGCCGATTATTACCGGAAGAATGACCTGAATGTAGTGATGGGTTTTTATCCGAATGTGGCAATAGATTCAACAGAGGGATATGATTTTATTATTTTTAACGATGTATTTGAGCATATTTCGGATTTAAAAAGCCTGCTATTGAGCATCAAAAAAGACCTCAAAAAAGATGGGCTACTGATTATTAACAT
This sequence comes from uncultured Emticicia sp., assembly GCA_966212365.1. GTDB lineage: Bacteria > Bacteroidota > Bacteroidia > Cytophagales > Spirosomataceae > Emticicia. The sequence continues at coordinate 3,621 of CBIHRH010000222.1, forward strand.
CCCAATGAGCAACGGCTTTTTCTACCGCACAGCTTCAATGCTTTATTATCTCAAAATCAAATCTTTCTTAGACAGGTTATGGCAGTTTAATTTCCATAGTCCGCACATCAATTATTTTAATCCGAAAAATCTGCCTGCATATTTAAATAAATATGATTTCAAGTTGTTACAGAACTTCAGGTTAGAGACTTTAGATTTTTCGAGTATCAGAGAGCGGATTCTGGCAGATAACAAAATGAGTAAGGTTAAGGCTTATACGATCAGTAGTCTTTTACTGCTAATAAAACCCATCATCCAAAATTCGAGCGCCGATATAAGGGTTTTCTTTTTTCGTCAGTAGTTTATTTTCGGATATAGGCAAAAAACATAGCGATACTTACTTTTATCATATAGTAGATGCTTGAAAATGAGCGGATGGATGATTGCCCTCCTTGTCGTTCTTTCATTACTACTGCTATTTCTTCAATGGTTAAGCCAGCTTTGGCAAAAGCCACTAAGGATTCAGGTTCCGGATATTCGTCAGGATAACTTTCGGCTGCTATACTGATAGCCTTTTTATCAAGCAGACGAAAGCCGGAAGTAATATCCAGAATGCGTTTGCCTGTAAATAACTGATTAAGCCGATGGAAGTAGGCAATACCACTACGCCGTAGGAAGGAAGACTGAAACCCTTCTTTCAGAATAAATCTTGAACCTATCGTAACGTTTGCCTGTGTTTTTTCATAATGTGCTAATAATTTGGAGAGTTCGGTAGGAGGGTGTTGCCCATCACCATCCATTTGTACGGCTAAATCATAATTATTGCGGTGCGCATATTTAAAACCAGTTTGCACAGCACCACCAATACCTAAATTGACAGGTAGATTCAACACAACAACGTTAAATCGACTTATAACTGATAAAGTATTATCTGTCGAGCAGTCGTTCACAACTGCAATAGTTAAATTGTAGGATAGTTTTAAATCCAATAATTCTGTCAGGAGCTTGGCAATAGAAGCTTCTTCATTGAAGCAGGGAATAATGACTAAAAGTTTTTTTTCATCGTGTGGCATGATTCAGATAAATTAATGCGCCTTAAGTTGAATAGCCGCACTTTGCATAAAGCCTTGTAGTAAGCCCTGATATTCTTCAATATGAGTTCGCTTCTGTTGCGCTGACCAATCTAACGGCTCACTCATCAGGTCAGCGACTACAGGTATCACATCATAGGTTGCCTGCCAGTCGAGCAATTCCATGCGTATGCGTCGGGCAAAAAAATCGCGGAGCGAGCAAGCCATTTCTTCTTGTACCGTGTAAATTACCTCTGCTTTAATAAAAGGATATTTTGGATGAAGTCGTTCTTTAGAACCATGCTTTAAAACGTCTCTTGTTTTTGTTCCATATTTTTGCAAGAGGTGCTGACAGATATCGGCATCTAGTTCGTATTCTTTCCGGATATTCTGCCAATCTTCAAAATGATAATTTTCACCACCTATCAGATAATGTTGATCAGTAGTGCATGGAATTTCAACACCTAATAGTTTACACGCATCATCAATAGCATCTTTAGCCATTAAGCGATAGGTTGTCCATTTACCGCCTAAAAGGCTTAATAGATTAGATGTTTCATCATGCTCGACCTCATGGTCTCGTACTAATTTTTTGGTTGCTTTAGAACCAGATGATGCAATAAGCGGTCGCAACCCACCAAAGCCCGATTTAATAGCAGAGCGCTCAGGCACTTTAGCCAGATAAGGACGAAGTGTATCTAATAGAAAATCAATCTCCTGACTTTCCAGAATAGGCTCTTTTTTCAAATCTTTGTATTCATCGTCTGTAGTACCTACCATTACCTCTCCCTCAAACGGAATCACGAAAACTACGCGCCCATCTTTAGTTTTAGGAATCAGCATGGCATCTTTGCTTTTCAGTACATCAGCAGGTAACATGATATGAACTCCCTTGCTTGGTCGCAAGCGCTTTTCTAAAGACGGATTAGCCAATAGACGGATGCCGTCTGCAAATGGACCTGTACAATTAATGAAAAGCTTTGATTTTATGGTGATTGAAGTATTCTCCAACAAATCCTTTACATCTGCAGAAATAATCTTACCTGTAGAATCTTTCCCAAAACTTATTACTTCTGCATGATTTACCACGGCTACACCTTGTTGGTCAGCACTATGTGCCAGACCTAAGCAATAACGGGCATCGTCTAATTGCCCATCGTAATACATTACTGAACTATGTAACCTAGGCGTTAGTGTCGGGATACGCTCAAAGGTTTCTTTTCTACTCAACCATTTGGCTCTAGGCATGGTATCATTTTTGGCAAAAAAGCCGTAGATAGTGAGCCCGATCGTAAAATACATACCTTCAATCCAACTGAAAACAGGTGTAATCAATGCCAGAGGATGGGCTAAATGAGGAGCATTTTTAATAACAATATGACGTTCTTCCAAACCGTGTCTCACCTGGCGTAATTGTCCGAAGTCTAAATTTTTGAAAGCTTGTTCTAAATATCTTACCCCTCCATGTATGAGCTTGGTAGATTTTGAAGAAGTTTCGGCGGCAAAATCATTTTTTTCAATGAGCGCTACCTTTAAACCCCTTAATGCAGCATCTAAAGCACAACCTGCTCCGCTTGCACCACCACCTATGATACAAATATCAAATTCTTCATTCTTTATATGCTCGATATTCTGGGTTCTATTCATAATAGGTTTGGTGTGTTGTCTCCTGCCTGGATATATAAAAAAAAACTTGTACTTCGTTACTTAAACAAATATCATACTCGTAATGCCACCCAGCATAATAATTTTACAGATTCTGCTCAGTAGTGTAAAATCTTTCTTGCGGTCGGCCCAATACAGCTTATTCATCAACCAGCTAAAGACAATGATGGAGCCACTGAAAATGATTATCAGATACCTGTTATGTAAGCTATAAGCCATAAAAAACAGGATAGATACAAAAATAACAATGAATACATACAAAAGGATTTTTGTACGTCTGATGCCCCAGATGATGGGAAGTGTCCGGCAACCATAACGGGCATCACCACGGATATCCTCCATATCTTTAATAATTTCTCTGATTAATGAGATAGAAAACGCAAAGAGTGCATAGATATTTACATACATCTCGTTTTTCTTATAGTATACTGCCAACACAATAAGAGAAAAAGAAGTAAGAAAGGCCACAAGAAAATTGCCTATAAAAGCCTGTCTTTTAAATCGTTCAGAATAAAACCAAAGAGCAGACACGGCAAAGACATTGATTAAAAAAACTTTTAATCCTAAAAAAAAGCCGATGGCTATACCAATAAAGTTTAATACCTGATGATGCAGAATGGCCCATCTGCGTTTAATAAGCCTGCCGATAATCACTTCCCGGGGTTTATTGACCATATCAATTTTTATATCGAAATAATCATTGATGATATAACCGGCTGCGGCGATGCTCACTGTTGCAAACACGAGCATAAACTGTTTGTAATCAAATATATACGATAGCCATTCTGATTTAGGGCCAACCAGGAAAATCCGGGCCATGTATTGGGTCAATACAATAATAAGAAGGTTGTTAACACGAACCAGTCGAAAAAAGGCGCCTATCGTTTTCAGGAATTCTGTAGTGTTCATTTTCTCAAAAATACTAAAATTGTTTGAAAGAATTGGCATCCGATTAAAAAACACAAATTCTTAATGCGACGATATGAGATTTTTTTTGAAAAAAATTGTTGTACTAGAAACAGGTATTTAAACCGCATCTATGAAAATTGGAATTGTATGTTATCCTACCTTCGGAGGGAGTGGGGTTGTTGCTACTGAACTAGGCAAAGCACTTGCAAAAAATGGTCATGAAGTACACTTTATCACTTATACGCAGCCAGCCAGGCTGGATTTTTTTAATGAAAACATTTTTTACCACGAAGTAAACATCGCTAGTTATCCGCTCTTTCAATATCCACCTTACGAATCAGCCTTGGCAGGTAAGATGGTTGATGTTGTGAAATATGAAGAGCTAGATATTCTGCATGTACACTATGCTATTCCGCATGCTACCTCGGCGTTTTTAGCAAAGCAGATATTAAGATGTCACGGCATCAATATACCTGTTATTACTACCCTGCACGGAACAGATATTACA
>CBIHRH010000223.1:0-7743 GCA_966212365.1 uncultured Emticicia sp.
TGGTTTCCAATGAAATTTTACAAAATGAGATATCCCTTCTGCGTTAATTAATCTGAATGTGTGAACCCCGAAACCCTCCATCATCCGGTAGCTTCTCGGAATAGCTCTGTCACTCATCAACCACATCACCATATGTGTGCTTTCAGGCATTAAGGAGATAAAATCCCAGAAGGTATCATGTGCCGAGGCAGCCTGCGGTATTTCGTTATGTGGTTCGGGCTTTACTGCATGAATCAGGTCAGGAAATTTGATAGCGTCCTGAATAAAAAAGACAGGCATATTATTACCTACTAAATCGAATACGCCTTGTTCTGTATAAAACTTTACAGCAAATCCTCTCACATCTCTGGCTAAATCTGTAGAGCCTCGTGAGCCCGCAACTGTTGAAAATCTGACAAATACAGGGGTTTGTAATGAAGGGTCCTGAAGAAAACTGGCTTTTGTAAATTTCTCCATTGATTCATACACTTGAAAATATCCATGTGCCGCCGAACCTCTGGCGTGTACCACTCTTTCAGGAATACGCTCATGGTCAAAATGAGTAATTTTTTCACGAAGAATAAAATCTTCTAAGAGCGTAGCACCTCGCTCATCTGTTTTTAATGAATTCTGGTCATCATTAATAGGCAAACCCTGATTAGTGGTCATCTTTCTTCCTGAATCGTTTTCAGTATCATAACTTAAATTCTGCACTTTTTTACTTACGTTAGATTGATTTTCCATGATGTATGTGTGTTGTTAGTATAAGAAGAATTTATTGATTTGGGTGTATCGTAAAAGCCTGTTCATATTAATCAAATATTCTTTTGATAGAGACGTATCAAATCAAAAGGAGTGAGATTCGATCTCACTCCTTTTTCTTCTGAATTTTTTAACTCTTATCCGAGCCTTATTTCTTAGAATTCTGGCCTTGTGAACCTTGTGAGCGGGAATTGCTGTTTCCTGAATTTGAATTTTTTGAATCGTTGGTTTTGTTGCTCGGATTTTGCGTAGAACTCCCTTTGGTAGTGTCTTTCTGTCCGCTTTGTGAATTTGCCATAATTTTAATAATTTAAGATTGATAAAAAGAGAGAGGATGCGCATTCCTATCCTTATTGCAAAAAAATCATACCACCAACACAGAATAGGTTTTTATAAAAATGGTGGGTGATATTTGTCTCAAATAATGATTTTCCGAGGCAATTTTTATACATGACATCAGCCACTTTTTTGGGGATGGGCACGGATGGCTTTGTTCAGGTCATTTTTAGATAGATGTTAATAAAGAAATTTCTATCTTAACAATGAATTTAACATCCATATAGAACTCCCTATTTAAAGACAGAAAATCCTTGTGTCGATGGTTCAATTTAGTCAAGAATTATTTGCTATAACTCTATTTAAAGAGGAGAATTATAACAATTTTGTATCCTAAACCACTTTCTTTTGTATCCTGACAGCATTCAAGATAGCAAGCAGGGCTACACCCACATCTGCAATAACTGCCTCCCATAGTGTGGCTATTCCACCGGCACCCAAAACAAGTACAATTGCTTTTACACCCATTGCAAGTATGATATTCTGCCATACAATCTGTCTGGTTATCTTACCAATCCTGATTGCCGAAACAATCCGTGACGGTTGGTCATTCTGAATAACCACATCGGCTGTTTCAATAGTGGCATCACTGCCTAAACCACCCATTGCAATACCTGCATCTGCCAAAGCTACCACAGGTGCATCATTTACCCCATCCCCAACAAAGGCTATACGCATTCCGGCATTTTTTAGCTTTTCCACTTTTTCTACTTTACCTTCTGGTAATAAGTCTCCATAGGCCTCACCAATGCCGATTTGTCTGGCTACATTATCAACCACATTTTGTTTGTCGCCTGAAAGCATTACTGTTTTAATTTTCAGGCCGTGCATCTGTTTGATAGCATCTATGGCATCTTCTTTTATTTCATCGGCAATTGTGATATACCCCGCATACTTATTATCAATAGCCACCGTGACAATGGTATCTACTATTTTTTCAATATCAACCGGATAGCTGACATTATACTTCTTCAATAGTTTAATGTTTCCTGCTAAGACCTCTTTGCCCACTATCTTGCCTTTTAAGCCGTGTCCGGCAATTTCTTCTACATTCGTTGCCCTAGCCAGATCCCCTTTCTCTTTAGCATAGTCTGTTACGGCTTTTGCAATCGGGTGTGTAGAGTTGGCTTCAATGGCAGCAGTGAATTTTACCAATTCGTCAGCTGTTATGTTTTCAGGCTGTACTTTCTGAACCTTAAAGACCCCTTTGGTAAGTGTTCCTGTTTTATCCATTACCACTGCATTGATTTTTGTCATGACATCCAGGAAATTACCTCCTTTAAAAAGAATACCATTTTTTGAGGCGAGACCAATACCTCCAAAATAGCCCAATGGGATAGAAACTACCAGGGCACAAGGACAACTAATTACCAGAAATACTAAAGCTCTGTAAAACCATGTTTGAAACTCATAGTTATCGACAATAAAATAGGGGACAAAACAAACCGCTATAGCTAAAAAGAAAACAATAGGCGTATAAACCTTAGCAAATCTTGAGATAAACAATTGCGTTTGTGATTTACGCGCTGTGGCATCCTGAACCATCTCCAGAATACGACTCAACTTACTATCTTTAAATAAAGCTGTTACTTTTACTTCTGCTATTGTATTCAGGTTTATCATCCCGGCTAGTATCGTTTCACCTTTGTATTTTGTGTCAGGTTTGCTTTCACCTGTTAGTGCAGAGGTATTAAACGAAGCACTTTCCGAAAGCAATTCTCCATCAAGAGCGACTTTTTCACCAGGCTTTACCTGGATGGATTCTTCTATCAGTACTTCAGATGGTGAAACCTCCCGTGGTTTCCCATCACGTAAAACAGATACTTTATCCGGTCGTATGTCGAGCAGGGCTTTTATGTTTTTCTTGGCATTGCTTACGGCCGAATCCTGAAACCATTCGCCAATACAATAGAAAACCATTACGGCTACGCCTTCACTGTATGAACCAATCATAAATGCGCCGATTGTGGCTACACTCATCAGAAAGAATTCATTGAAAATATCTCCTCTTCTGAGTTTTCTGAAAGCCAGATCTAACACACGCCAACCGGCTAATATGTAGGCCACAAAATGGATGGCAAAATCGACCCGTTTCGGAGGTACATAATCAAAACCGAAATTGAGTACCATCATGATAACCAGAATAAGTAGCGACAAAAGCAAGTCCCAATGAGACTTCCATCCGGCGCTGTCTTCTTCTCCATGGTTATGCCCGTCATCGTCATTATGCTCTCCTTCACTATGGTCATGATGGTGGTCATGGCCGTCATCATGCTTGTGTGTATGAGCTTTTACGACCATTTTTTTTGCATCTTTACTATGTATATTTTCTGCCTTAGATGATTTTTTTGAATCTTGCTCATCATCTGTGCTGCAACATTCTTTTGCCATGGTTCTATAATTAAAAAATAAAAAAAGATATTATTCCTGTAATCACCAAAGTGATACCTGTTATTATTCCGGCATTGTGTTCCAATGAATGCCAGTTGAGTTTTACCAAACCTTTGTATGCCAGCGATACCAGTAGTACCATGCCTGTGGTGGTTATGACTATATACATAATTGCGATACCTGCAACTAACCAATTCGACTGGGTACCTGCTAATAGAAAATAGGCTTCTATTTCCATGCATGGCGAAAAAAACATGGCTACAACTAAAGCTATTATTATCTGCTTTTTGGACTGATTTCCGCGAGGTACACCCGATAAATGAAAATGTTTATGATTGTGATGTCTGTAAATGAAAAACAATCCTAAAAGTATAAAAATGCCAGGCGCGATCAAATGAGTAAAATGGGTGATGGTATCTGCCATTGTCTTACCTAATACCCCTAGCATCAAGCCTATAATAACTGTACTAAAACCATGGGACAATGCAGCTATAATGGTTACATTAAATACCTCCGATAATGTCCAGTGTTCTTTTCTGCCGATAGCTATTATAGGCAACCAATGATTGGGTATGGCTGCGTGTAAAACACTTAATAAGAAACTTCCTATGACGATGTTATACATTATGGTTTCGATTGATTGAAGGCATCAACAAGTAAATCTTCTATTTGCTTAGGTAAGATACCATTGCCAGAGATACGCAGAGTAAGCATTCCTGTTTCTTCGTTTTCTTCCAGCATATAATAGTCTTCTATTTTCCCCTCAACAAAAAGTGCATCAAACTCAATCTGTATATGAGACAATTGCCTGTCAAAATTCTCTTTCCATTCTTTTATGTTGGTTTTCATGATATATGAATTTTTGTTAGAAATGTTTTTTTAATGCCCATGATCTTCGCGGCCCTCAGCGTTTGCTATAGTCGACTGCAGATAAAAAGCCCCTTTGGTTACGATTTTTGCGCCAGATGGGATTTCCTGTAAAGGATTTACCTGTACGAAACCTAATTGCACTGTCCCGGTTTTTACTTCAATCCGTTTAAAATCTATGCCTTCCTCTTTCTTTTCTTCTTGTTGCTTTAGGCCTTCTGTAGGTTTATGAGTAACTTCATTTTTTTCTTCCTGAATAAAAATAAACTCCTTGCCTTCTGCTTTCATAATGGCCTCAATGGGTAAGGTATTGACTTCGTTTTTTCCTATATCAATTAAAGCACTTACATACATACCTGAAATCAGGTGGGCATCGCTATTATTAATGTCTGCATGAACAGCCACCGATTTTGTTTCATTCTGAAAGGCTTTACCGACGCTGAAAATACGCCCCATAATTTCCTGATTACCCTGATTAGTCAGGACAAAGCGTACACTCTGGCCTACTTTTATTTTAAAAAGATCTTTCTCATATACCAATAAATCGACGTGCATTTTGGTATTATCTACAATCGAAAACAAAGAACTGTCAGGTGCAATGCTACTCCCGATTTTTACATTCACAGAAGTTATATATCCGGAAATAGGCGCAGGAATGGAAAGGATTCCTGAATTATCTTTTCCATTAAGAGCGAGTGTTCCTTCTAAAATTTTAACCTGGTTTGTCAGGCTTTCTATTCTCATTTTCACTGATTCAAGGTCTGAACTTACCTTCTGAAAGTTCTTCTTAGCTGTTACATTTTCTTCACTCAATTCTTCCTGGCGGGCATACTCAAGGTTCAGATAATCTCTATTTACCCGGGCTTGTTCCAGTTGGTCATTGAGTTTTTCCTTTTCAAGCCTGATATTGTTGAAATCGGTACTCTGGAAAGTGGCCAGCACCTGTCCTTTTCTCACAAACTGTCCTTCAATAACGGCAATAGTTTTAATTATACCGGCTACAAAAACTGCCACATCAGCCTGGTTCTGTGGTGGGAGTTTTGTATAGCCATTCGCTGTAATTACTTCACTTAGATTTTTCTTCTCAAAATTCCCGAAAACAATCTGTGAGGCCCGTATCTGGGCAGGGGTCAGTTCTACAATTCCTGCCGCATCTGCATGATGCTCTTCAGTCGCTTTTCTTTCGGTTTCCTTACTACAGGAAAACAAACTTACCGATAAAAAAATTACTGCTATATTGTATATGGTGTTATGATGATTGAATCCCATTGTTCAAGAATTTAGTTGTTCAATAAATATTGAAGATTGATGTTATTCTGGTTAAACTGATTGATGGCTTTCAGGTAATTCTGCTGAACGCTCAATGAAGTTTCTAAGCCTTGCAGGTATTCTATATAACCGATTTCTCCATTTTCAAATGCCCTACGGGCATTGCGCGCAATAACCTCAGCATTGGGCAAAGCGGTCTGGATATAATAATCCAGTAAAGACTGATTTACTCTTTGATCTTCAATTTGTTGGAACAATTGCATGACAAGCTGGTTTTTCAAGTAATCGGCATTTTTTTGTTGCGCCAGTATTTCTGTTTCTGCTGCTTTCACACGGGCATTGGCTGCTTTACCAAAAATCGGGATACTTATTCCTAGAGTAATTCCCTGAAAGCGGGGGGTACCATTATAGAAAACTGTTTTGCCTTCTATCTCCTGATTTCCAGTCAGTGATTGAATGAAGTAGCCTGCTGAAAAATCCGGCTTGCGTTGGGCTTTGTCAATATTTCTATTGGCTTCTGCAATCCGTACCTGATGAATTGCCAGTTGAAGTATAGGATTCTGATTGATATATACAGAATCAGCAAGTAAAGGTTTTGAAATCTGAAAGGTGGTATCAGCCTGGATGAAATCTCCCTGCATATTTAGCAGGCTCCTGATTTTCAATTTCTCAATCCTAATCATTCCCTCATTCTGTTTTCTCGTTTGCACCAGTTCCAGTTGCCTGGTTTCAGCAGTTGTTTTTTCCAAAAGCGTTCCTTCACCTGTTCTGAGTCTTACATTGGCAGCATTGACAAGAGTTTTTAAGTATTCGGTTTGTTTCAGGAGTAGTTGACTAACCTCATTCAGGTATAGAATCCGATTCCAGGATTGCCTTATCTGAAAAGTAATTTCATTTCTGGTCGTAGCCAATTTTAGCTCACTATTTTTGGTATTGGCATTAATTAATTGTTTTCGGGCCTGAAACTGAAACGGATTAAAACTCTGGGATATACTATAATTCTGATCGAAACTTCTTGAATTATACTGTCCAAACATTACTTTCAAATCGGTTTTGGGCAGTTCAAAGGCCGTAGGACTTAACTGATTCTGAGCTCTGATGGCGAGTTCATTGGCTTGTACTGACTGATTATTTTTGACAGCTATTTCAATCGCCTGATTTAGATTAAGTTTTGGTGTCTCCTGTGCCTGAGCTAAAGTAGTCATTAATAAAAATAGCACTATAGTGATTGATTTGCCAGTTCTTTTACCGAGTTTGATGCCTCTTTCGAGCAGGAGATATAAAATCGGCAATACAATCAGAGTCAATAGGGTAGCGGTAATCAAACCACCGATAACCACTGTTGCCAGAGGCTTTTGAACTTCGGCTCCTGAGCCAGTACTTAATGCCATTGGCAAGAAACCTAATGAGGCTACTGAAGCAGTCATGATTACCGGACGAAGGCGCACTTTGGTGCCTTCTCTGATTCTATCAATAACATTCGTCCGGCCTTCGCTCTTTAGCTGATTGAAATACCCAATCATAACAATACCGTTGAGAACAGCAACCCCAAAAAGCGCAATAAATCCAATGCCTGCAGAAATACTGAATGGCATTCCTCGCAACCAGAGAGCAAATACACCTACAATAGACGAAAGAGGAATGGCTGTAAAAATGAGTAAAGACTTCGTAACAGAATTAAACGTGAAATACAACAGAACGAAGATTAACAATAAGGCAACCGGAACAGCTATCAACAGACGCTTATTTGCCTCCACCAGATTCTCAAATTGCCCGCCATAGGTCACATAGTATCCTTCGGGTAGTTTGAGTTGAGCATCTAATTTTGTCTGAATATCATTCACCACCGACTTTACATCTCGCCCTCTTACATTCAGGCCGATTACTATGCGACGTCTACCTTCTTCGCGGCTGATTTGTGATGGCCCTTGTTCAAAATTTACATCAGCCACCTGCTCTAAAGGAATCTGATTTCCCGACGGAAGACTAATGAAAATATTCTTCACATTGGAGATATCCTGACGAAAATCTTTTTCAAGACGAACAACCAATTCGTAGCGTTTTTCACCTTCATAGACCAAGCCAGTTGCCTCCCCTGCAAAACCAGTCCGTACTACCTTATTAAGGTCACCTACGTTC
>CBIHRH010000224.1:0-7740 GCA_966212365.1 uncultured Emticicia sp.
AAACTTATTTCGAACAGATTTCACCTCAAAAACCTAGTGTTGTTGGTACCTTTTTAAATAATGCAAATCTGCATCAATTCAGTTTTCCTGATTCCGGATATATTGTTTTAGGAAATGAATCGAATGGTATTGGTGAGATAGTGGAGAAATTTGTAACAGATAAAGTAACTATTCCGAGATTCGGACACGCTGAGTCGTTGAATGTAGGTATTGCTACAGCTATTGTTTTAGATAACTTAATGCGAAGAAAATAATCCAGTTATGAATAAAACCTATTTTGAAGAGCTCTCTTTTGACAAAGTCGATTTTGTTGCAAATCCGCTAACTAAAGGTGAATATGAAAATTGTACTTTCAGTAACTGTAACTTTGCAGAAGTACATTTATCCGGATATATCTTTTCAGAGTGTACTTTTAAGGATTGTAATTTGAGCATGGTGCGTACTAAAAACACTTCCTTCAAGGATGTACAGTTCAAATCCTGTAAGGTTTTAGGTGTGCATTTAGATGAGTGTAATCCTTTTCTTTTTGAAGTAAACTTTGAAAATTGTCTGCTCAATCTTTCTACTTTTCAAAATCTCAATCTTAAAAAGACCAGATTTAAAGATTGTACCATTCATGAAGTAGATTTTTCGGATGCTGATTTAAGCAATGCAATTTTTGATAATTCGGATTTAACAAGGGCCAATTTTAACAATACTAATCTGGAAAAAGCTGATTTCAGAACTGCTTACAATTATTCAATCGACCCTGAAAGAAACAAACTTAAAAAAGCTAAATTTTCTTTGCAGGGGGTAATTGGGTTATTAGAGAAACACGATATTTCAATAGGGTAAAAACTATTCTGCTACTTTGATCTCAAATAAACCTAGGGTAACTCCCCAATAATGCATAGGCAGGCCACCTGTCGGAACTATTAACTTTATACCAACATAGTTATATCCGGCATTCAGATATATCTGGTGTAGTTTGGTATTATCCTGCCAGGTATCTAACCTGACGAAATCAATCTGATTGGCTTTGGCAAAATTAATAGACCAATCGGTAATCAATTTCACGAATCCTCTACCTCTAAAATCAGGATTAGTAGAGATACGATGCACATAAATGGCTGAGTCTTTATCCCGTTCATCCCAAATATAAGGGTCATTAAAAGCAGTCATAAATACACAAGCCACCTCTCCATCAATCATAATTTTCCATTGGCGGTTTTCTTCAATTTCTTTCAGTACCAGTGCTTTATCAAAGCCTTTCCATACCAAGTCGCTTACTGCTCTTTGATGTGCAATGGCGCTATCATATAGGCTCATCAAGGTGTCTAAATCGGTAATTGTAGCGTTTATAATTTCCATGATTCTTTATTTTTCTGCAAAAATTTGCATTATAAATTTATTCTCCAAATATTTGCGTAACTAATTACGTAATTAATTACCTATTATGGATTTAATATCAGATTTGGGTGCTTTGGCACTCGGTAGTCGTTTAAAACGACTAAGTGACCGAATGATGAAATCGGTTTCGGAGATATACAGAAACTCAGGAGTAGACTTTGAATCCAAGTGTTTTCCTCTCTTTTATTTATTGAGTAAAGAAGGAGAAAAAGGGATTATGGAAATTGCTGAAATTCTCAATATTTCTCATCCCGGAGTGATTCAGATTGCTAAGGAAATGGAAAAGAAGGGTTGGATAGTTTCGGAAAAATCGGGACAGGATGCCAGAAAAAGACATTTAAAACTGACAGAAAAAGCGTGGAATAGCTTGCCACAATTGGAAGAAATGTGGGTGAGTTTCAGAGAAAATAACGCCAAAATTATTCGTGCGTCTCAACAGAATATTCTTTTGGCCTTAGAAGAATTTGAGCATTTTCTAGATAATAATGATTTCAAAAAACAATACTATGAGACATTTGAAGAAATGAAAGAAAATGCCTTAGAAATTAAGCTCTTCGAAGAGAAGTATCAGCAGCAAGTGGAGAATATGGTATTGTCTATCCAGAATGGGGAATTTAATTTAGGCTTAACTGCTCAAAGACAACCAGATTTACATAACCTGAAAGCCTTTTATAATGATAAAGGTAACTGGCTCTGGGTTGCCCTCAATAAAAAAGATGAGGTTGTTGGCACTATTGGGTTGGAAAGACTTAATGATACTCAATCTGTATTACGAAAAATGTTCATCAAAAAAGAATATAGAGGAAAAACGTTGGGTTTAGCTCAGAAATTATTTGAAATTTTGGTAAAGGAAGCCAAACAACAGAAATTTACAGAAATTTTATTAGATACCCCATTGGTTACCCATGCAGCCCATCGTTTTTATGAGCGCAATGGTTTTGAGTTAATCAGCAACGATTTAGTACCAGATAATTATATTTTGCCTAAGGGTATTGTTTTGAAGATTTATAGATTAAAACTATAATTGAAACGCAAAAAAAATTGCCGCTGATAATATCAGCGGCAATTAAGCATCTATTCCATTTAGCTATTATTAATCTATTTCTAATGCACTATTCCCCACATTCTCAAAGACTATCTCGCCATCGTTATCCAGTTCCATCATAATCACTGAATCTTTATGCACTTTCCCGGCTAAGATGTCTTTTGAGAGTTCGTTCAGAATTTTGCGCTGTAATACTCTTTTTAAAGGTCTGGCACCGAAACTTGGGTCATATCCTTCTTCACCTAATTTAGCCAGCACCTCATCACTCGCTTCAAGAGTAATACCCTGCTCTGCCACACGCGCCTGAATCTGTTTAAACTGAATACTGATGATTTTATGTAGGTTTTCCTTAGTTAAAGGCTCAAACAATACAATTTCATCAATACGGTTCAGGAATTCCGGTCTCACAAAGGCTTTCAATTGGTCTAGTACCGCATTCTTGGTTTCTTCCAATATTAAATGATAATTCCAACCTTCGTTTTCGGTAAACTTCTCCTGAATAATATTACTACCCATGTTTGAGGTCATGATAATAATCGTATTCTTGAAATTGGCCACACGACCTTTATTGTCAGTCAGACGCCCTTCATCTAGCACCTGTAATAAAATATTCCAAACGTCTGGGTGAGCCTTTTCTATTTCGTCGAGCAAAACAACACTATACGGTTTCCGACGAATAGCCTCTGTCAATTGTCCCCCTTCATCATATCCAACGTATCCCGGAGGGGCTCCCACCAAACGGCTTACAGCATGGCGCTCCTGATATTCACTCATATCTATTCTGACCAGTGCATTATCATCATTAAATAGATATTCTGCAAGCGCTTTTGCTAATTCTGTTTTACCTACACCAGTAGGCCCCAGGAATAAGAAGCTACCAATCGGGCGTTTAGGGTCTTGTAAGCCCGCACGTGAACGACGCACGGCATCAGCCACTACTGTTATGGCCTCGTTTTGACCTGCCACACGATTATGTAACTCTTTTTCGAGGTGTAATAATTTCTCACGTTCGCTTTGAAGCATCTTGGCCACAGGTATACCTGTCCATTTAGCTACTACCTCAGCAATATTTTCAGCCGATACCTCTTCATTCAAGAGTGTTGAGTTCGTATTGTCAGCTTGTTTTTGAATTTCATTTAACTTATTATTAGCTTCCAATAGCCTTCCGTATCGTATCTCTGCTACTTTTCCATAATCACCTGCACGTTCGGCCTGGTCAGCTTCCAGTTTTAATTGTTCGATTTGTTCTTTTAAAGAACGTAATTCATTAATTGAGCCTTTTTCATTTTCCCATTTGGCTTTCAACTCATTACGTCTTTCGCTCAAATCGGCAATTTCTTTATTCAGAATACTTTCTTTATCTTTATTATTCTCCCGACGAATCGCTTCACGTTCAATCTCCAACTGCATAATCTTGCGATTCAATTCGTCAAGCTCTTCCGGCATTGAGTCCATTTCCAGACGTAATTTAGAAGCGGCCTCATCCATTAAGTCAATGGCCTTATCCGGCAAGAAACGGTCTGAAATGTATCTATCTGATAACTCAACGGCTGCAATCACCGCATCGTCCTGAATGCGTACCCCATGATGCAATTCATATTTTTCTTTGATACCACGTAAGATTGAAATAGCATCCGGCACATTTGGTTCGTCTACCATTACTGATTGGAAACGACGTTCCAGGGCTTTATCTTTCTCGATGTATTTCTGATATTCAGCCAGAGTAGTGGCACCAATGGTGTGTAATTCCCCACGCGATAAAGCCGGTTTCAATAGATTGGCTGCATCCATCGCACTCTCTCCTCCGGCACCTGCACCAATCAGGGTATGAATCTCGTCAATAAATAGTACCATCTCTCCTTCTGAATCCGTTACCTCTTTGATAACGGCTTTCAGACGCTCTTCAAATTCACCTTTATATTTTGCACCGGCGATCAATAAACCCATATCCAATGATACAATGGTTTTTGTTTTCAGGTTTTCGGGTACGTCGCCCGATACTATTCTTTGCGCCAGCCCCTCTACAATTGCTGTTTTTCCTACACCTGGCTCACCTAATAGAATCGGATTATTTTTTGTACGGCGTGACAATATCTGTAACACACGACGTATCTCCTCATCACGTCCGATTACCGGGTCAATTTTGCCTTGGCGGGCTAAATCATTCAGATTTTTGCTGTAACGTGCAAGGGCTTGATAAGTATTTTCTGCGTTCTGGTCTTTCACTGGATTGTTTTTACCTCTTAGTTCTTGTATAGTGGATTTTAGTTCTTTCTCTTTAAAACCTACTTCTTTCATCAGGTTTGCAACGGAGTCTTTTCCTGCCACTAAACCCAAGTAAAGTAGTTCGACACTCACAAACTGGTCGTTAAATTCTTTTAAATAGCTCTGAGCTTTTGCCAGGGCTGCCGATAAGTCATTGCCTAAGTAAGGTTGTGCGCCACTTACTTTCGGGTAAGCATTGACAATACTCTCTAATCGATTAGTAAATAAATTCTCATTTACATTCAACTTATTCAACAAGAAAGACGATGTATTGGCGTCTTCTTCTAACAATGCTTTTAACAAGTGCCCGGTTTCAACTGCTTGTTGCATATTTCCCTGAGCAATCTGAACAGCTTGCTGGATAATCTCCTGAGCTTTTATGGTATATTGATTAAAATTCATCTTTCAACAATTTTGTATTTGTATCTGTATCAACAAAAAATATGCAGATTGGGTTTTTCCGGAAAAATTGACAGGAAAAGGTCATTTTCTTAAAAAACAGAAAGACAAAAAGGCAGTTTTTTAAGATTACTCTTACAATTTTCGCATTTTTGACATTTATTTCAGACCAATATGCTTTTCGACGATACATATACTACCATTAAGCAAGCCACCGAAGCGCTATTTAAAGACAGAGGAAGTAAATTTTTAGCTTTTGCCTATCCTATTACCAATGAGCAAGAGGTGAAGAAATATTTAGATACGCTGAAAAGTCTCCATCCCAAAGCCAATCATCATTGCTATGCTTATCGATTAGGTATCGACCGAAGCCAATTCAGGGTGAATGATGATGGAGAGCCATCAGGCTCGGCAGGCAGACCTATTTTAAATGTACTATTATCGAAAGATGTTACAAATGTTCTGGTAGTGGTGGTTCGCTACTTTGGCGGAACATTATTAGGTGTACCAGGTTTGATTAATGCCTATAAATCTGCTACTGTAGAAGCCTTGGCTGAGGCTGAACTGATACAAAAGACAATAAATGATGTCTATGAAATAAGTTTCGATTTTGAAGCTATGAATGATGTGATGAAGGTAGTGAAAGAGTTTGGTTTGAAAATAAGTAATCAGACTTATGATAATCGCTGCACATTAACGATTGAAGTAAGAAAATCTACATTAAATCAGGTACTGGCCAAAATGGAGAAGATTGATGGCCTTAATACTCAATACTTATCCACTTTTTAACTATCTCTATTCCTATAGGCAAAAAAAAAGCAAGAAATATTCTCGCTTAGTTTTCTTATTTAATTTATAGTTTGTTAGAAGAGTCTTGAGAATGCCACTGCAACAAATACAACGATAGAAGCCCACATAGGAACCCGACGCGCTTTGTAAACAGCTACTTTAAATACTTTAAGGTATTCCATTCTTAGCCATACTACTACGGCTAGCAACAAAAACATCACAGCACTAGAAAACTTAAATGCCATCACATGTGCTGGATTCGTGGAAAAGTAAAGATAAATATTTACTAATAAAAGTAGGACTCCAAGGAGACTAAATACTTTAACTGTCCACATGTAAGTTTCTTTGTCTATGTTATTTCTCATGATTTTGTTGTTTGATGTACAAATGTAAAATAATTATTAAGTATTTGTCAAGTATTTTGAAATAAATTTTGGCCATTTATATTATTACCAAATAATATTCTGATACGCATCTAAATTATGTATCTTTTAATATTAGAATAGTACAATAATTATTTTCATAAATCTGTAAAATCATGTTTCAAAAACTGGCATTTTGTCTAAAAAAGTTAAAAATTCACCAAAACTATGTTTTTATTCAATACCAAAGGCCTCATCCACGGAATGTGATTTTTTTGAGGTGTACCCATGCTTTCATTCAAAACGAGTAACAATCGTCCGCGATTGGTTATCCATTTAAAATTTATACAAACACCAGGAAATTTTAAGGAAAGAAAAAATCGAACTAAGTAATAATAGTAAGAGAAAATCTAAGATGGATAGAACTCTTTATATTTTACAATTAGGTAGAATGCAGATTATGAGTCTGATAGATTGTGCATAAACAAAAAACAATAGCAATTCATGCAAAAACATGAATGCTATTGTTCTATAGATTAGGGCTGAATGAGAAAATATTATTTAGTATCTTCTGTAGCTGCCTTTTCGATATTTTCTTTTACTTCACGAGAAGCATCTTTGAATTCACGGATACCTTTACCTAATCCACGAGCTAATTCTGGAAGTTTTTTAGCTCCGAAGAAGAAAAGTACAACGACTAAAATCAAAACCATCTCTGTTGTTCCAAGACCAAACATGACGTACGTAAGTTTAAATGTTTTCTACAATAATTTAACACAAATATAAACGAAATTCGAACAACTAAAAAATTAAATTCCTCTTAAATCCTTTACTCTGGTTGGGGGACGGCTTTTT
The DNA here is from genome assembly GCA_966212365.1 of uncultured Emticicia sp. Taxonomy (GTDB): domain Bacteria; phylum Bacteroidota; class Bacteroidia; order Cytophagales; family Spirosomataceae; genus Emticicia. The sequence continues at coordinate 7,105 of CBIHRH010000224.1, forward strand.
TCCATTGTTCAAATTTTTCAATTTCATCACTGATACTTTTAATAATAAACATCAGTAAAGCGACATCGTCAGTCAAACCGACAAAGGGCAAAAAATCCGGTAATAAATCAATCGGGGAAATAAAATAAATAAATCCCGCAACAACTTTTAACAGATTTGGCAATTCAATATTTCTATATTCGCCTGTTGCATAGGCTTTTAATAATCCTCCTAATAAAACTATTCTGTCTCGCAGTACATCAAACGTTGCTCCCACTCCTAAACTTTGTACTTTGACAAGCGCGCTCTTTAAAAGTTTAAGCAGACCTGGCGCGTTTTTGGCGAGTCTTGGAGCTTTTCTTAAAGCACTTTTATAAAAGGCTGATTCTAATACTCTAATAAGCAGGTTTTTGGTGTCTGATGCCATTTAAGTTTTTATAAAGCTTTATGTACCTATATAAACGTTTAATTTACAAAAAAAGATAAACCTTTAAGAAAAAATACAAAAAAAACGTATTAAAACCTTGTATTATATTAGTTTTGTCCAATAAATTTGGGCAAAATTTCTTAGTTACTCACTTAAAGCGCTTAATCTTAGTATCATAAAAGAGAAAAAAGCCCCGATTAGTTCATAATCAGAAGTTGGTAGCTCAATTA
>CBIHRH010000225.1:0-7697 GCA_966212365.1 uncultured Emticicia sp.
CAAATACTCAATCTGACTACCCTTACCCTTAAAATTGGTTTATTTTTACATCATTACTTAAGCTAAGACTATGACCACCTTTTATCAGAAAACTTTATCGAAATCATCGGACTATGTTTCGGAGATGAACCTTATCGAAATCATCAGTTATTTTGCTACTTCGTTGTTTGGCAAGAATACTGAAGAAGATATAGTCTGGGATATTGCCAAGAACTGTATCGGGCGTTTAGGCTTAGAAGACTGTGTGATATACCTTTTTGATGATAAGCAGGAAAATCTCTTACAGAAAGCGGCCTATGGGCCTAAGAATCCGGTGAATTTTGAGATATATCAACCAATAGTAATACCTAAGGGGAAAGGAATCGTAGGAGCAGTGGCCAAAACAGGCAAGGCAGAGATAATTGAGAATACAGCAAAAGATGCCCGTTATATAGTAGATGATGAGTGTCGTGTGTCTGAAATTACTGTGCCGATTATTTATAACGGAGAAATATTAGGTGTAATAGACTCTGAACACCCGCATAAGGCTTTTTTTAAAGACTGGCATCTGCGTACATTAACGGCTATTGCTAACCTATGTGCTAATAAAATTTCTGGTGTAAGAATGCAGGAGAAACTACAGGAAAAGGAACAAAGACTGGCAGTTTACCAGGAAAAAATAGATGCACTTAAAACCCAGAAACAAAGTTTCAGATTGCCTGTTTCAAGCACCGATGGTACCCATTTCTTTCCGGTAGAAGAGATTATCCGTTTAGAGGCCGACCGTAACTATACTGTTTTATACTTGACAGAAAAACGCAAGTTCGTTTCAGCCAAGACCTTGAAAGAATATGAAACCACACTTACTAATCATCAGTTTCTGAGAGTACACAAGTCTCATTTAGTGAATCAAAAACATATTGTGAGCCTTTCGCCTAGTAGAGAGTCATTGATTCTGAAAGATACCTCTGAGGTAGAAATCTCAAGAAGGAAAAAAGAAGAAGTACGAGAATATTTAGGTATCTGAATTATGGTACATATTTTCTCATAACCAGTTTTTTTACGTTTAAACCAAATTTAATATTTGCAAGATTATTGGCTTTTAGAAACAACTGTGTATAAACTGTGCTTCGGCAAGTAAAAGCACTATTAGGATTTATGGCTGCATTAATCTTGTCGAAAGAGGAGTTTTCATCAAGCATGAAATTACAAGACTTGTTAGTGGTAAGGTCTAAATCTTTAATTTCACAAGCATAAAACCTGATATAACTGCTCCGGTTGTCCACTTTCAGGTAATCACCACTAAAATTTGAGAGAGTAGTTTGGGTAGCTTCACCCATATAATATTTGATTTCAGGCGTATGAATATAAATTTGTCTGGTAATAGGGTTCTCTTTGGTCAATTTTGGTGTTTTAAGCGTATGAACCATTAAAGTATCACCTTTATAATTTATCTCAACGTATTTCATAAATGTCTGATGAAACTCAATGGCCGATTTCTGATCAGCCTCTACGAATACTTTTACAGGCCCAAGGTCACAGTTTACCATTATATATTTAAATGATTTTAAAGGTATTTTCTTATAATATGTCGGTTGAACGAGCGTATCATATTCAGCAGTTCCGTTAACCTTTTTTAATGTTTTAGTTTGTCGGAAATAATACCAGATACTCAATGCAAATAGTAATAAACCCGCAGTAATCAACAACCATTTATATCTATTAGCCATCTTCGTTATTTTTACTCTATTAACAAATAAAGAAATTTTTGACTAATAAAACTAATTACAAGTGCCGGAGAGAATTTTAAATAAATATTATACAACCAATAGCTATTGGCACCGATAAAAATTAAAATTGTTCTATACATTTGATAGTATAAACCTGCGTATTGCATGACCGCCATTTTGATTGATGATGAAGTAAAATGTACTCAGAACTTAAGAATTGAGTTAAACGAATATTGCCCTGATGTGGTTGTTCTTGCAGAATGTAATTCTGCCCAAAAAGGTATTGAGGCCATTCAGCTTTATAAACCGGATGTGATTTTTCTGGACATCGAAATGCCTTTTATGAATGGGTTTGAACTATTGAAAACATTTGATAAAATTGCCTTTGATGTCGTATTTGCTACTGCCTATGATGAATTTGCCTTAAAAGCCTTTGAATTTTCGGCCATTGATTATCTATTGAAGCCTATCGACCCACAAAGATTGATACAGGCAGTCGAGAAATTGAAGAGGCAATCGCAAGTAATAGGTATACAGCAACTGGAGATGGTATTATCGAATATCAGAGGTTTACAGAATACCCGCCCAACAATTGCTTTACCAACTTTAGATGGCTTAGAGTTTGTAAATGTAGATGAAATCTCTTATGCCGAAGCCAACGATAATTATACAATCGTGCATCTCTCAAATAAAGAAAGGATTCTGTTATCGAAACCGCTGAAAGACCTGGAAGGCATGTTAGAAAGTCATAATTTTTTGAGGGTACACTATACTTTTTTAGTTAATTTAAACCAGATTCGTAGATATATAAAAGGACAAGGAGGAACCCTGGTGATGAATGATGGCAAAGAGGTTCCTGTTTCCCGCTCAGGCCGCCCCAGATTGATGGAAATGATAATGATATGACATCTTTTTTAACCGATTATGAGAAACCTACAATTGGTAAAACACTGCCTTTTGTATGCCTGCTATTCTTCTTTGCTACCAATGTATTTGCCCAAAAACCTTACATTCTTAATCAACCAGTTAAAGACTCTCTATTATTAAATAACTATACAGAGATACTCTACGAACCTACTGAAACACTGACAATTAATACGGTCAGGAATCAGAAATTTATACCGTTTAAAGATTTTAAAATAACTAACTCTTCGCTGCAAAAAACGTATAATCACTGGCTGAGATTTAAGGTACAGAATAATACACCTGAAAACCAATCATTACTATTTGATTATGGATTGTATCATTATATATACTTATTTGATTACGACGGGAAAGAATATATAATAAAGAAGGCAGGTATGCTTGTAAAGCCTGATGAAAAAATATTTAAAGATAATAAGTATGTAGTTCCGGTTACGATTCCTGCACATACAACTAAAGAAGTCTATGTTCAGGTAAATGATAAAAACGGCATTTATAAAGACTCAAAAATAAGCCTGATGACTTATGATTTTGAAGAAAATCTACGCTCGAAATCTTTCTTCAAAAGTCGCAAAGACCTTTTTTATAGTGCCTCTTTTTTAGCAATTGGTTTATTCCTGATTATCTTTTGCATCATTCAGTATAGCCAGACCCGTGAAATAGCATTTATCTATTATGCTTTGTATTTGTTAGGTCTTTACCTGTACTTTATCAGAAGAATAGAGGCATTGACAGATACCGCCATTATTTTTTCTTATTTCCCCAGGTCTTTTCTTACTTCCGAAGTACCACTGAATATTCTGCCTAATATCTGGTATCTGCTTTTTTGCCAGTATCTGCTTAATCTGACTCCTACCAATCATCCGAAGATGTATAAATTTTTCAGATGGCAGATTAAAGCCCTTACCATTTATTTCATTTTTGATTGTGTGCTGCAATATATGCTCAATGAATATGCTTTCAGTTTAAGCCTGTATAGATGGGTAAAGCTAGGCATGATTCCTTTTACTACTTATTCAATTATCCTTATTTTTAAACTACGGAGCAGAGTAGCTACTTATATTGCCTTAGGCACAAGCCTATTGTTTATATTTCTGGTGATTTCGTTTGTAACGGCTATCGTTCGGAGAATGTCGGGAGAAACCTATGTATACTATGTGATGTCTTTCCCTTATGTAGAGACCGGAATATTTATCGAAAACCTGTTATTTGTTTTAGCCTTCGTTACTAAAATAAAACAGATTTATATCGAAAAAAACGAAGCCCAGAAGCAGTTGATTGTGCAACTGGAAAACAATCAGCAATTGCAGGTTCGTTTGAATAACGAATTAGAGAAACTGGTACACGAGAAAACCAGGGCTCTCGAAACCGAAACCCAACAAAGGTTATTGGCAGAGTTTAATCAGAAATTATCAAAGGCTGAACTCAAAGCCCTGCAATCGCAGATAAATCCACATTTTATATTCAACTCTTTAAACTCTATTAAGAACTATATTCTCACTAATAAACCTACTGATGCCGCAAGATACCTCACAGATTTTGCGAACCTGATTCGCTCGGTTTTGCAGCAAAGTCAGCAGTCATTTATTTCACTGAAAGATGAACTGGAAATTTTAGAACTCTATATCAGACTGGAGCAGATGCGTTTTGAAAACAAGTTTGATTTTAGTTTTCAAATTGATGAACAGGTAGATACTACTTACATTAAGATACCCGCACTGCTTCTGCAACCCTATGTAGAGAATGCTATCTGGCATGGGTTGATGCATAAAGAAGCCAAAGGAGAATTAAAGATAGAAGTAAAGATGGGGCAGGATGAAGTGCTTTGTACCATTGAAGATAATGGAATAGGCCGAAAGAAATCTACCGAGATACATAGTAAAACCGCCCGGCCACATAAATCTATGGGATTACAGATTAATGGCGAGCGGTTAAAGGTATTGCACGAACTTCATAAACTGGATATTGAAGTCGAAATTTTTGATTTGGAGTCTGTTGATAAAGAGCCTTTAGGAACGAAGATAATGATACATTTTCCTTTATAAATTATTGCTTTTTGGGCTCAATATAAATACCACCGTTTCTATACATATGATTTTTATCCTGGGCTATACCTCTATCATTGTCAATTATCTTAAAAGTAGCCATATCGGCATCTGCTAATATTACCCAACTGAAATCCCCTCTGTTATCAATCTTTGTAGACCATATTGCTTTGGCATCTTTAAAATAATCGTTAGCAATCTTCTTGAAAGTACCACCATCGGCGCCTTCAATAGGTTTTTGGTGCCAATATACATATTTTTTATCACGGGCCAGATTAAAACCACTGCCGCTACGCATAGGCACGTATTCAAAAGTAGCGGGGTCAGCTAAGTCAAAAATATAACGCCCATAGTATACATGTTGGCGGTCTCGGGCATACATAATCCCTTCTGCCGTATGATTCATTGGTGTCTCATCCGGATTAGGTATGGTTTCAAAGAAATCAGCTTCATGACTGATAATCACTACATCATCAGGAGAATTACCACCTACAGCAAAGCCATAATTTTTATCTTTAGAATAGAAACCTTCCATCACTCTAAAAGAGGCGGGGTCAGCATTTTTAACTATGTATTCACGATAGAATACATGAGTTTTGTCTTTTCCATATTCTTTGTTGATAATATCGAACGTAGAGGCATCAGCGCTATGTACTATATATTTGTGCGCCGGAAAACCACTATAATACATAACGGTATCAGCTTCGATATAATAGCCGTTTTTAAGCCCTTCAAGACTACAACTGCTAAACAGAAAACCTAACAGACTAAAAGAGAATAGCTTCTTTAACATAGATTTAGAGCGTTTGAGATTGTTTATTAAAAATTTTAAGAATAAAACCTATAATACCACCTGCTACTCCACCTACAGTCATTCCAGCCAGTAATGTACAGATTAATTGAAGTGGTAAGAAAATAAACATCAGAATAGAGTACTGATTGGCTGAATCTTCAAAAATCTCACCGACATTGATACATAAATAAATGAGTCCACCAAGAAACCCTAAAGACATACCTATAAGTGTATAAGCCGAAAAATAGGCGATATAGGATAAGACTTTTTTGAAAAGAGATTTGCGTTCAGCGGGTATATCAAGAGGCGTTTCTATAGATGTAATAGGTGTTCTCTTACTTTGGAGGGGCGTAGTATAATCAATAACAGGTGGTTGGTATTTGGGTGGTTGTGTGGATTTAGTTCGGGTGAAAAGCAAGTAGGCTCCACTTAAAACAAGCCCTCCGACTAAACCTATCGCTAAACTCTGATAAACCAATAATTCATCTACATAGCCGTCATATCCGCTTACGCCTAAAGCCACTAATCCCATGACTACTATGCCACCTAATGCCGACCCTAAGACGATTCTACCTGTTGATGTTCTGGCACTTACTGTATTGCTCATTGCCGTTGTATTTTAATGATACAAATTTGTGTAAGACATGGATACGCTGAAAGCCATAATCATTAGCTGGTAAGGTTCGCTTTGTAGATGGTGGTATTAATTTGAAAGGTGGGAAACAATAAAAGCTACCCCAATGGAGTAGCTTTTCCATATATAAACAAATGATTATTTACTCTTTCTTGGCTTCCTGCGTAAGATTTGGCAAATTTGGAGGCACTGCATTTGTCTGTGCTTCTTTCACTGCCTTATCATAAGCAGCTTTTGCTTCACCGGAGCTCATTTCACTGGCTAAACCTTGTGGCTTGATGGTATTAGTAGCGACTGAATTAGTAGCAGCAGCAATAGGTGAAAAAATAAATTTCAAACCATCCACTTTCCCTTCACGATAAGCTTTAGCCAGGCTTGAGCCTTCAAAACCTTTACTTGGTGCTGTATTACTTACTTTGGGCGGGGCATATACTGCCCCAGGTACTCGGTTGTTTTTTAACTGGCTGCCTATACTTTCACTGGTAGTAGATTCTTGTGCTTTCGATTCTATGCTTAATAAAAGCACTATGGATAATCCTATATAAAATTTCGTTTTCATGGCCTTTTATTTTACGTTTACTAATACATTTATTTTACTGATAGTTGTAGAGTCAAATTCCTGTAGCGCCTTGCCTAATACCTGGCCTACTTCTACTTTTGACCGATTGGCTCTCATAGCCACAACAGGAATGGAAGATGTTACCAGTAAATCCCCTCTTTTGATTGGCCCACCCTCTAAGCAGACCTTGGTTGGGATAACCCCCACAACTCCCATTGGAACTTTACCTGTTAATTCTGAATCGATATTTTCTTCAGTTAATAAAATACCGGGTTTGGTTGCATACACGCCCGCTACCAGTGTAGAATAAGGTTCAGCTGATTTTTCAACGGTACGATCTTTATCCGTAGAGATAACCAATACATCGCCGGGCTCAAACTCATTCGTATTACCGTTCACATCAAAGGCCTCAGCCAAGTCAGCTCCACCGGTCTGGGTACCATTATCAAAGTAACCCCTGCCCGTTTTATCAATACGAGCTACGTTGCTGTTCGCGCTTTGAAAGATAGCGATATTCCCACTTGCGCCAGTATGATTCACAAATAAGCCGCTTCCGGTGCCCGTAGTAGTTATATGAACAGCAGGATTGGTATTTGAATTGTTAAAATTAGCAAAACGTCCTGCTCTTCCGGTGCCAATGCTGGTATATCCGTAAACGCCATTTCCCGTCCCATCGGCACTACCTTCAACACCATTACCATTCCCTCCTGCATTGGCGATTACAGCATCTCCATTACCTTCTGTGAGAGCTACAATGGCAGGGCCATTACCACTGGTATTTGAGGCATGAAATAAACCAGCAAATCCACCTGTGCCTGATGATAAACCGTATACTCCTGCTGTTCCGAAATTAGCAAACTGTGAATTAACCTCTCCTTTTAAAGCTGCAGATGTACCATTGGTATTGTTTACAAAAGCATTAACTGCTTCACCATTGCCAACAGTCGTTACAGTTATTACATCACTGGTATTGGCTTCATTAAAAATATTGAATCTACCTGCTCTACCAGTAGCAAAAGAAGGTACCCATGCA
>CBIHRH010000226.1:0-7687 GCA_966212365.1 uncultured Emticicia sp.
AATAAGATTAATATTCATGAAAAAGCTTTCAATCATCACTTTAGTAATTCTTTCAGTTAATGTAGCATTTGCGCAAAAAAAAGCTACTTATACACCCAAAATCGAACCTTGCCCCTGTGCCTTCAAGGCGGATAGCAGCCTGAAAACCGTATGTGGTTATCTGATTGTCCCTGAAAATAGAAGCAAGCCTAATGGAAAGACCATCAAACTACCTTTCATCATCGCCGAGAGTAATAATCCCAACAAAAAGAAAGACCCGGTATTGTGTACAGGAGGGGGTCCTGGAGGGAGTTCCTTAAGTTTTATCCGTTCGGCGCATAACCGTTCTTTGATTAAAGAACGGGATCTGATAACTTTTGAGCAAAGGGGTACACACTTTGCTGTACCTAATCTGAATTGTAATGAGATAGGAGAAGCTTTAAAGAAGGCCCTTATTTACAACCTCCCAAAAGACAGTATGATATTAGTAGGAGTAAAAGCATGCCGTGCAAAACTCACAGCACAAGATATTGACCTGTCGGCGTACAATACAGTTGAAAGCGCAGCAGATATTGAAGATTTACGCAAAGCCCTGAAAATTGATTCTTTAAACTTGTTTGGTGTTTCTTATAGTGGAGGGCTTATGCCAACGGTGCTTAAAAACTACCCTAATGGTATACGGTCTATGATTCTGGATTCGCCACTACCCGAATTTGTAAATATTGATGAAGAAGAACTGGTCAACTTTAACGAGGCCTTGAATACGGTACTGACAAAATATGAAGCCGATAGTACAGCTAAATTACCGTACGGAAAGCTAAAAGATAGATTTAAGCAATATTTCACAGCTATTACCGGCAAAATCTTCTCTATTAAATACTTGCCTAAAGATACCAAAGACAGCCTGACTATTAACTATTCCCAAAGTGAGCTGATTGGCGTGTTATTAAACACACTATATAATTTTTCAAGAATTAAAGATATACCTTTTATCGTCTCAGAAATGATTCAGGGGCACCATGAAGTATATATCAAAGAATTTCTAGATGGTAAATTCAACAATGGAGGACCTTCAGGTATGCGTCTGTCGGTCTATTGTTCTGATAAAATGGCTTATGCCCGAGACGTCGTCATTGAGCAGCAATATACATTATACCCCTACATGTCAGGTGCAGGATACTATGTACATGATGTAACCCGAAGTATGTGTGATTGCTGGAAAGTGCCACCAATTGCTGCCGAAACCAAAATGCCTTTCTATTCTAAAGTGCCAGTCCTTTTAGGTGCCGGAGATACTGACCCTGCCACTCGTCCTATTTATAACGATATGATTTATCATTTTATGCCCAATAGCCAACGTGTATTATTTAAAGGGCGTTCGCATGCACCAATGATTGGAACAGTTGGAGATACTTTTATTGAACAGTTTCTGAATAATCCTTATAAAAAAGTAGTTTCTTCGGATAAAGACATTGTTGTGTATTAGTAAATGAAGTGTTTCACCTCACCTAAACCCCTCTCCCACGGGAGAGGGGCTAAAAAAAGTCTCCCTCCGCGCGGGGTGAGGAGAAATGTCTCATTTCAAATGCATCTTCCCAAAATGCTCAGGACGATGAAAGGCAGGTGTTTTGCCACTCATGGTTGGTCTCCAACATAGGAAATTACATTCTTTGGGGTTGCATTTCCAGTCTTTATTGGTATGCGATTGTAGAGAAACAATGCGGTAGAAATTAACGCGATAATCTTTGGTTTGTTCAGGGCCAATCAGTGTTAACGGTATTTGTAATGTGCCACTCCAGGTTTGGCCACTGGTGTGTATCATATGCTTAATGCCAGCATTTTCGTAACTAATCATATCAGCCGAATTGCCTCCGCCATGTCCTATGCTTGGGTTATGTATCTTGCCTATCCATAGCACATTATTAGGGTTGATTTCCAGTTCCAGATAACGGTCGGGCGCGTCTGTGCCTTCAGCTATAAATACCTCAAACACTTCCTGATTATACATTTCTGTATTATGCACGGTGTATGTATTCTCATTCCAGTACGGATTCTGTCTGCATTCAAAATCTACATATAGGTATTCATCATCATATTTTAGCTTCACCAAAGTTTCCTGTGGTGCTTGCAGACCGTCAGTAGAATGTCTGAAATATTTCTGGTCGAGTGATTTCCATTCATTTTTTGAAAGAGAAATATTGTAGTCAGATAATGGCATAAGAAAGAATAGGATATAAGGATAAAGGAAATGGAGCATAATAAAAGTATAAAGTGGATAAACAAAAACGTCAGAATCTTTTCAGGATTCTGACGCGTATCAATGTCTGAAATCAGGCGATTATCATATTATGATAGACGTTCTGCACGTCGTCGTCCTCTTCCAGTTTTTCTATCAGTTTCTCTACATCTGCAGCTTCTGCCTCTGAGATAGTTTTCATATCTGTCGGAATTCTCTCGAAATCGGCCTGTAATAATTCATAGCCTTTTTCTTCCAGAAACTTTTGAATCCCCCCGAAAGCCGTGAACTCACCGTAGATATTGACTTGATTGGTTTCTTCGTCTAGGAAGACCTCTTCTGCACCAAAATCAATCAGTTCCAACTCCAGTTCTTCTACATCAATTTTATCGCTCTTGGCAATCTTAAATACAGATTTTCTGTCGAAGATAAAATCCAGCATACCAGATGTACCCAGGCTACCACCGCATTTGGTAAAATAACTACGGATATTGGCTACCGAGCGATTGGTATTATCAGTGGTACACTCAACCAGTATCGCAATACCATGTTGTGCATAGCCTTCATATACCATCTCTTTGTAATCTTCCTGATCCTTCGAAGATGCTCTCTTAATCGCGTTTTCTACGTTTGCTTTAGGCATATTGGCTGCCTTCGCATTCTGGATAATCGCTCTCAAGCGAGAGTTACTGTTCGGGTCTGGCCCTGCCGATTTCACAGCAATAGCTATATCTTTACCAATACGGGTAAATGTCTTGGCCATTTGCCCCCAACGCTTCATTTTACGAGCTTTTCTAAATTCAAACGCTCTTCCCATATACTAAATATAATTTCTATTTTTAATAATTATGTGTGCGTCTCAAAAGCCTTTTAAACCAAATGATTTTGAAGAGACCCCATCCCCAGCCCTTCCCCAACAATGGGGAAGGGAGCTGAAGTCCCTCTCCCTAACAATAGGGAGAGGGATTTAGGGAGCGGGGTTGTTCTGCGTCAAATAGAATATATTTTTTTCTTAAGAGACAACCTTGATTTTGCGAGTGCGAAATTAGAAAAATTTCGATTAAAAATCCACTTATTTCTCTCTATAAGGCAAATGTTTAGCCACTTGTGCAATCAACTGGCTCGACATATGGTGAGGGGTATCCAGACGACTGCTCGGGCGTTGCGATAAATTGGTTTTCCACAATAGTTCCCCACTGGCAGCATCGTATAGATTAACATTAGTAGAAACACCGTCGTTGCCCATATAAGCAGGCATCATTGAATAACGGTTCTGGCGGGTAATAGTGATACCTAATTGCCCCCAGATAACAGCATCGACACCTAATAAACGGGCCAAGTGGCCTTTGTCCTGTTGCCCGATATCTTCTAATCTGATACCGCTTTCGGCAAGAATCTTGTTGGTTTTAGAAAAATCCTGAAAAGCTAATTCGTATTTGCCTTTTTCTACCTGTTTAGCAGCATAAGCAAATAGTTCTTTCTGGGTATCCAGACTCGCTTCACGTTCCTGCTGGCTGAAAAACTTCTGGGCGCGGGCGTCTGGTTTACGGTTGGCAGGGTTCTCAAACTGCACATCAAAGGGTAAAATAGCCACTTTCTGGTGGGTACTTCTTACTTTAGCAAAATTGTCGGACAAGAAATCTCTTGAAGCAGAACAGGCAGATAGCACCGCTGCTAAAAGGATTATAGCAATGAAATTCCTATTTGGTTGTTTAACGCTCATTTTATTATTGTTTTACCGAGTATTTAACGAAATTTGATAAAAATTCTTTTGCATAGTATCACGATTTTTTAAATCGTGGTCTATATTAGAGTGTAATATTTTTAAAAAGATTAAAAGTTTAGCTTTCTTTTAATTTCAGATAAACAAGCAATTAAAATTCATGAGGCATTTTGCAATTGGTATCATCTGGCGTGTAGGTATTCTGAGTATAGTTCTGATGGGACTGGTCTATTTTTTCTTACAAAACCAATGGTCAGCCGTAGGCTTGTTTAGTATTTTAGTGGCACTCATCTTCTTCTGGATATTTACCTATACCACTTCTATCAATCGTAAACTTGCCCGCTTTTTTGAATCAGTGCGGTATTCAGATTTTACAGTAAAATTCCGATCGGATAATAAGCTGGGAAAGAGCTTTGAAGAGGTAAATCAACAATTCAACGGCGTATTAGAAGCCTTCCGTCAGGCACGTGCTGAGAAAGAAGCTAATCTACATTATATTAATACTATTGTGCAACACGTAAACGTAGGGCTATTATCTTATGATTCATCAGGGAATATCGAATTAATCAATAATGCCGCTTTTCGTATTCTGAATATCTATCGCTTGCGTAATATTAATGAATTAGCCAAAACCAGTCACTCAGCATTGTTTGATATTTTAAAGGATATTTCATCGGGTAGTAAAGCATTGTATCAGACTTCTAACGAAAAGCAAATATCCATCAATGCTGCTACCGTAAGTCTTAGAGGAAGAGTAATTAAATTGATTTCATTGCAGAATATTCAGTCAGAACTACAGCAGAAAGAGTTGGAAGCCTGGCAAAACCTGACTAAAGTATTACGCCACGAAATTATGAATTCAGTAACGCCAATAGTTTCATTGGCCAGTACCATGCGGGAAATCATAGAACTTGATCTTTCGGCAAAAGAAGATATTCAGGAGACAGTAGCCGACTTGAAAGAGGCACTCTTTACGATTGAGAACCGAAGTAAGGGCATTATGAACTTTGTGAATGCTTACCGGGAGTTTACGAGTATTCCTAAACCTAAATTTGAGGAGACTAATTCGAAAGACCTGATAGCACAGGTATTGAATCTGGTTCAGCCGCAGCTGAAAGAAAAACAGGTGGTTTTAAAAACCGATTTCAAAGAAGATTTTGAATTACTGGCAGATACCGAGCAAATAGAAATGGTTTTAATCAACATCATCAAAAATGCCGTAGAATCGGTAGAAAACCGATTAAACCCACAGATAAGAATCAGAACCTTTGAAGTAGATGAACAGAAAATTATTGAAATTGCCGATAATGGCAGTGGTATCGAACCGGAGGCCCTGGAGAAAATATTCATCCCATTCTACACCACCAAAAAAACAGGCTCAGGTATCGGTCTAAGCCTTTCAAGACAGATTATGCAAATGCATGGTGGGAATCTGAAAGTATCATCGAAGGTGGGTGAGGGTAGTAGGTTTTTGATTATATTTTAGAGAATGTTTATGCATCATACAGATACCGTCTGGATATACAATTCGTTTGGCTAAAGCCAATAAGATGATATGATTTATTTTACCTCCAGCTAAAGCAGGCGGACGCCGCGCGGAGGCAATTGAATCAATAGGTAACAGAAAAACAATCATCCGTATCGATTTTAGCCAAATATTTTTTTAAAGGTGTACAAAAAAACAGCCCGCTGTAATCAACAACGGGCTGTTTTCATTATGAATTAAAAGCAAATTACGCTTCTGTTTCTTCGCTTGCAGTTGTTTCAGCAGCTGGTGCTTCTTCAACAGCCGGAGTAGCTGCCGGAGCCTCGTCTACTGCACGTTTTGCATCTTCTTCTTCTTGAATAGCAGCGTTATCTTTATCCATTTTACGCTCCATGATACCTTCTTCGATTGCTTTTCCTAGTGCTAGGGTAATTAAAGCAACTGATTTGTAAGCATCATCATTCGCCGGGATTGGATACTCCACTGCTTCAGGATTAGAGTTAGTATCACACATTGCAATTACCGGGATACCTAATCTGTGAGCTTCTGCCACTGCAAGGTGTTCACGTTTTACGTCAACAACGAACAAAGCCGCAGGAAGTCTTGATAAATCAGCCACACCACCTAGTAATCTTTCTAATTTGATACGATCACGGTCAAGCATTAAGCGTTCACGTTTCGCAATATTGCCCGCAGTTGCTTCATCTTTCAACATACGCTCAATATTCTGCAATTTTTTCAAAGATTTCTTGATAGTTGCAAAGTTTGTCAACATACCACCTAACCAACGCTCAGTTACGTAAGGCATTTTCAAGCGTTTTGCTTCTTCTGCTACGATTTCCTGTGCTTGTTTTTTGGTTGCAACAAACATGATTTTACGACCAGAACGAACAATTCCTTTTACTACTTGTTGAGCTTCCTCAATACAAGCCAAAGTTTTGTTAAGGTCGATAATGTGGATACCGTTTTTCTCCATAAAGATATATGGAGCCATTTTCGGATCCCATTTGCGGGTAAGGTGACCAAAGTGTACACCTGCATCTAAAAGGTCTTTGTACTGTAATTGTGCCATTTTTGGTAAAATGATAAATTGATTGAAAAAATTAAACTACGCAGCACAGCACGTCGGCATCACTGTAAGTGCTGTCTGGACAAAAAAGAATTTACGAATTACATATAGCTCACACCGAAGAGTCGACGTAACAACCAGATGTAATTCGTAAAAAATATTAACGTTTCGAGAATTGGAATCTCTTACGAGCTTTACGGCGACCGTATTTCTTACGCTCAACCATACGAGAGTCACGAGTTAAGAAACCTTCTTTTTTCAATGCAGGACGGTTCTCGATGTTTGCTTCACACAAAGCACGGGCAATTGCCATACGCACTGCTTCTGCTTGTCCGGCAACACCACCACCGTGTACATTTACTTTAAGATCGTACTGACCAGTTGCATTTACAGCCGTAAATGGTTGGTGTAATACGATTTGAAGAATGTCAGAAGGAAAATACTCCTTTAATTCACGACCATTCACAGTAACTGCCCCATTTCCCTGTTTCATATAGATACGGGCAACGGCTGTTTTTCTTCTACCTACTGCGTTGATAACTTGCATTATTATATAGGATTTTTGAAAATTTTCTAAATATTAAAAATGTTTGCCCGATTAGAATGACAGTTCAATAGTTTTTGGCGATTGAGCTGCATGTGGGTGATTTGGTCCTTCGTACACATATAGATTAGTGTAAAGACGACGACCTAAACGTCCTTTTGGTAACATACCTTTTACGGCATATTCAACTACACGACGACCATCTTTTGCCAATACCTCACGAGGAGTAGCAAAACGTTGTCCACCTGGGTGACCAGTGTGGCGGATATAAACTTTGTCAGTCATTTTCTTTCCTGTCAGGCGGATTTTCTCAGCGTTGATAACAATTACGTTATCGCCACAATCTACATGCGGAGTATAGTTTGTTTTGTTTTTACCACGAATAATATTCGCAATCTGGCTGCACAAACGACCTAAAACTTTATCGGTAGCGTCTATTACCACCCATTCTTTATTTACGGTTCCGTCGTTAGCGGAAATCGTTTTGTAACTTAAATGTTTCACAATTTTTAAAATTAAATGTGTTTGAAAAAAGCTTGTGTCATCGTAGTTTTAATCATTGCCCCCCAAAAGCTTTGACTAACACAGGACAACTTTTTTTCGCGAATTTTCGAGGTGTTGAAACAACACATAGCAACTCCGGAAACAGT
>CBIHRH010000227.1:0-7677 GCA_966212365.1 uncultured Emticicia sp.
ATAATTACGAATTGCCTCAATATAACTGATGTTATCGAAGTTGCGGTTCGCTAATTTTAATTTATTATTCTGAGCAAAAGTATGTAGGACTATTAGGAAAGCAAATGCCAATAGCCCAATTCTGGTTTTTAACATGGACTTGACTTTTATTAAACGGGTTAAATATTATAACTTTTCGGGTTACAATTTAAGCCTGTCAAAAGCCGTGCCAAAAGGGGTTGGTAGGGCGGGAATTGTTTTGTAGGGGTTAGAGAAATAAATTAGTGTGTAGGGACTAAAAATTATTTAGGCAGAATTATAGACCCCTGTTTTCACCCAATGAATTGGGTGGCTAAGGTAACAAAGGATTATTTTGCATTTATGTGCCGACTTAAGTCGGAACTGTAAATAAAAAATACCGTTGTTACTTTAGACGGCGACTTCAGTCGCTGACACGGGAAGTGGCGTTCCGCTAAAATACCTCAACCCTCACCACCTCCTTCGACCCATCATTAACCTTAAACCTCTCATCAGTCCTTTGCCCTATAATCCAGACAATCTCATTACCGGAACATAATACAAAGGTTGTCTTTTTCAGATGCAGGGGTACTTTTTTATCCACCAGAAAATCGCTGATTTTCTTTTTACCTTTCATGCCCAAGGGGATAAACCAGTCGCCTTCCTGCCAGGGGCGGATGCTTAACGGGTATTTGAGTTTGGCTGCATCTACCCAGAGAATGTTGGATTTTCTTTCGGTATGCAGATAGGCTTGCCAATCTTCTTTTGTGGCTTGGCTTATATGCAGGAATAGGTCGTAATACTCAATATTCTGAATATCTTTTTCAATGAATACTTCGGCAAAACTCTTTTCTTCTTTAGGCGTAATAATCAGATACTCGCGGTCTTTGATTAATGTATGCGTAGTTGAATAAAAAGTTTTACCTGAGATTTTATTTAATGAGTGGTAAATTTCTTTCGACTGAAAATAGTTAAAACCAAATTCCTTGAGCGTTTCTTCTAATAGATAAGCCGCCGATTGCCAGTCTTGAATTGTGCTGATTTTTAAACAAAGAGCTCCGTTCTCTTCTTTGCAAACGGATTCGTTAAAATGACTCAGATTCTTCTGAAAATCGCTTTCAATGGCTTGCAGTCGTTCAATATTACGGGCAAAAGTATGTTCTAAATTAGGATTGATTTTCTTGAGTAATGGTATTACTTCATTTCGCAATAAATTGCGTTGATAATCATTTGACGCATTGCTGCTGTCTTCTCTCCATTCTAATTGCTTCTCTGTTACATAGTTTTCAATGTCTGTTCTCGAGGCAAAAAGCAATGGTCTTACGGTATATTCTTTCTTGGGCAGAATCCCTCTTAATCCGGCAATGCCTGTGCCTTTAGTAAGGTTTAGCAGAATGGTTTCTATGCTATCGTTCAGGTGGTGGGCTGAGGCAATGTATTGGTAGTCTAATTCTTGTCTCAACTGCTCAAACCATTTGTAGCGAAGCTGTCGGGCAGCCATTTCGATGGAGAGTTTGTTGGTTTTGGCAAAGTCTTTAGTCTCAAAGGTGGTAGCACGGAATGGTATTCCATGGCTTGCGCATAGCTGCTTTACAAACTCAGCATCCTGATCTGATTCCTCACCTCGTAACTGAAAATTACAATGTGCTACCGTAAAATTAAACTTCGCCTCCTGAAACAGGTCTAATAATACAACAGAGTCTTTGCCACCACTTACCGCTAATACGATTTTATCGGTAGGCAGAAAAAGACTTTGTTCGTTAATATATGTTAAGAAAAGCTGTAGCATAAACGCAATTACGTACTTTTGCAAACAAAATTAGAATATTGCTCAGAAGATGTTGACAATTGGCCTGAAAAATATAAGCATAGGTAGTTTTTTCCACTCCCACAGACTTTCGCTGATGGTGTTTATAGGCTTGCTATGCTCTGTTATATCTTACGCCCAGAAATCCCTCAATCCACCTGTACCTACTACCCCTAAAACACGAATCAATCTATTGCATGCAGACAGTATTCTGATTACCAACGGGGCATCAGAGATACGGGAATTTATAGGAAATGTGTCTTTTCAGCACAAAGGTGCGGTTTTGTACTGTAATACTGCTACGCAATATGAAGTGAGTAATACTATAGAAGCTTTTGGAAATATCCGTATTGTGCAAGGCGATACCCTGACTGTAACGGGCGATACGCTTTATTATGATGGTAATACAAGGTATGCCCGTGTATTGGGAAAAAAGGTGGTATTAACTGATTCTAAGGTAACATTAACTACGAGAATCGTGGAATATGATATGCAAAGAAACAGAGCCTATTATCCGGTTCGCGGGGTAATTGTTCAGGATTCGAGTACACTAAAGAGCGAGAAAGGCTATTATAATACCCGCTCAAAGATTTTTAATTATAAGGAAAACGTAGAAATCATCAATCCGAAGTATACGATTACAACGGATAGTTTACAGTATAATGCCCGAACAAAACTCGCTTTGTTTAAAGCCCCTACGCTTATCAAGAGCAAAGATGGTGATATAATAGCGAATGCCGGAAGTACCTATAATACCGAAACTCAACTGGCTAATTTCAAGGGGCGCTCTAAGGTAGTCAATGAAAATTATACTTTGGTAGGAGATACATTGAATTTTGACCAGAAAACGGAGTCAGGCATTGCCAGAGGAAATGTGGAGATAGTTTCAAAGAAAGATAAAGTGATATTAACCGGAAACCGGGCTATTCGTAATGGACAAACGGGTTTTACTAAAATAATGGGTAATGCTATTATGAGGAACGGTTCAGAGAAAGATACGCTTTATATGCGGGCAGATACGCTTTACGCGTATGAGATGATGGATGATACCACCACCAGAACCAAAAAGGATACAGTGAAGCGTGAAAGGAAAATGGAAAAACTGATAGCGCAGGGTAATGTGCAGATTTACAGAATTGATATGCAAAGCAAAAGCGATTCGCTTTTATATGACCTCAAAGACTCCGTGATACACTTTTATACAAAACCTGTATTGTGGAATCCGCAGAACCAATCTGAAGCCGACACAATTCACGTATATATGAAAAACGGTAAGGTAAACCGGATGTTTCTGGTGAATCAGGGATTTGTGATAGCGAAAGATACCTCATCGAACTATAATCAGGTAAAAGGACGGAAAATTGCCGCCTTATTTAATGAGCAAACCCGCCTTGATCAGGTGATTGTAGAAGGAAACGGACAAAGTATTTATTATGCTTTAGACGATCAGAATAAACTAATTGGTGTAAATCATGTCGAATGTAGTAAAATGAATATCCGGTTCAGGGAGAATCAGGTGAAGCGTATAGCATTTATAGGTAAGCCCGATTCGAAGCTGGTTCCTCCTAAAGAACTGACTAATAGCGCAAACCGGTTGGATGGCTTTAGTTGGAGAGAAAAAGAAAAACCTACAAAAGAACAAATTCTTGGTGTGAAATTTGCTGTAAAACAGTAGGCTGGCACACTTTTTTAGCGTTAGAAGTATTAAAAGCGGATTAAAAAAAGTTGACAACGATAAAATTTATAACTTATTGCAACCATTTAATCATAATTAGCGTCCTTATATAAAAAATTAATTTGGTTTTTTGAGTTTGTTGTTTACATTTGTATAATCCCTACAAATCACATAACAAATCTTATAAAAAGTTCAGAGTTAAAATATGGTAAAAAATTTACGAAAATATATATTGGTTTTGATTGGAATGGCTCTACTATCAAACGTGGCTCTTGCGCAAGTCGAGAAAGGCAAGTCACGGTTGGATATTGGTAAAAAGCCCACCACAAAAGCACAGGTGCAGAAGCTAAGCTATGTAGGCAAACCAATGCCTAAAGAGGTGAAGCTTGATAAGCCTACTGTGGTCAATCAATACTTTAGAAACGCACTCTTGAATGGCTCTCCAAAACCAACGGTTGTAAAAGCAGCAAATACAGAAACATTAACTGCCAGTGTTGAAAGAAATGTGGGTAATAGCAGCGAGCCTGATAAGTTATTCTCGAACGAAAAAATTACTGTTTCAAATATTTATCCGAATCCTGCCAACGATTTCGCGATGGTCGATTATTCGATTACAGGAAATGTAAATGACGCGAGTATGTCTTTTTACAATTTGTTGGGCAATGAGGTGGGTAATTTTGAATTAGATAAAAGCGACCGTAAATTAAAAGTACAAACTACCAACTGGGATTCGGGCGTGTATCTGTATCAATTGGTGGTCGATGGCAAGAAAGTAGTAACCAAAAAATTATTGGTAAGACATAACTAAGCCTTTGAGCAAGATATACTATGAGGGAAGCGAGCAATCGCTTCCCTATTTTTTTGGAAAGAACCGCAAAATATGGCTTTTTTGCAGAAAAATTACAAGCCCAATATTACCTCTAAAATTGCCTCATGTTAAAATATTCAGTTATCACACCTGTATATAACCGTCCTGATGAAGTCAGAGAATTATTAGAAAGCCTGACCAGACAGACGTATCAGAACTTTGAGGTAATTATTGTAGAAGATGGCTCGACATTGAAATGTGAAGAAGTTTGCCGGAGTTTCGAAAACCGCTTAGACCTTAAATATTTCTATAAACACAATTCGGGACAAGGCTTCTCCCGCAATTATGGTTTTGAACGTGCCTCGGGTGATTATTTCATACAATTGGATTCTGATGCCATTATCCCCGAACAATATTTTGAAATTGTTGACAATCATCTGGCTACTCATTGGTTAGATGCCTACGGTGGCCCTGATGCTGCTCATGAAAGCTTTACTGATACCCAGAAAGCCATCAATTATGCCATGACGTCGGTATTCACCACCGGTGGTATCAGAGGCAAGAAAAACAATGCCGGAGGACAGTTTCACCCACGCAGTTTCAATTTTGGTATTTCCAGAAAAGTATGGGAGGCAACCCAGGGCTATACCATGACCCGCATGGCCGAAGATATTGAATTCAGTATACGTATTATTGACAAAGGCTTCAAGGTGGGTTTAATAGAAGAGGCTTTTATCTACCATAAAAGGCGCACCGATTTCGGGCAGTTTTATAAACAACTACATTTCTTCGGTCGCGGCCGTATCAATCTGTCCAGAATGTTCCCTTCTGAACTGAAACTGGTACACTTTTTCCCGATGGTTTTTACATTAGGTTGTTTATCAATCCCGGTTCAATTCCTCCTGAGCTTTATCAGCCTGTTCTTTTGTTATACCTTCTTATTTTCTATTGGAGTAGTAGCACTCTATAAATTGATGATATTCATTGATTCCGCTCTCAAAAACAAAAGTATAAAAGTAGGTTTCCTAAGCATCATTGCCTGTTTTATTCAATTATTTGCCTATGGCATTGGCTTTATGCAGGAGAAATTAAAAGGAGCTTAGAGGAATTATATTTATCTATATATCTTGCCACAATGTACACAAGGGAACACAATGTTTCACAATAGAATTCCCGAAATAGAATTGTGTAACATTGTGGTTTATAGTGTACATTGTGGCAAAACAATTGTTAAAGTCCCCCTTTAGGGGTTAGGGGCGGCTGTTAGGTGTTTTTTCAGATATTCAACACTCTTAACAAACGGCTTCAAACCCACGAACAACAATCCAGCCGAAATGATACAGCTTACGAATTGCGTAATAAAGATGGAGTATTGAATTTTAAGAGGGTCGTGAAAAACGATATCATTCAATAAACCTACAGATAAAGGGCCTAAACCCAAGCCAATAATATTCACCACAAACAGAAAAAATGCGGAGAAAATGGCTCGCATATTATTCGGGGCTACTTCCTGAATAGCAGCAGTTGCTGAACCATAAGGGAAAGCCGCAAAAAAGCAGAATAGAGAAATAAAAATCAATGCAATATTCGGGTCAGACATTAACAAACCAATTGTGCAGAGTACAGATATTGACATCCCGATAAAACCTGCTTTCATTTTGGCATTTACCACACCTTTTTTAGAGAGATAATCTGCATATCTACCCCCTGTAAGTACACCTAAAGTAGCGAAAACAGTGATTATCATCCCAAAAACTACCCCAGCCTTTTGTGCTTCCCAACCGTGTATCCGGTTCAGATAAGTAGGTACCCAATAGATACCCGCATAAGAAGCCAGAGACATAAAAGAAATACCAAAACTAAGGCTTAGAAAAGTAGTTTTATTGGCTTTGAAATAGGCAACTATGTCAGCGATACTAGCTTTACGGGTTGATTCCTTATCGCTATCCAATTCTTTTCGCTTAGGTTCTTTAATCGTTTGAAGCAATAATACGATTAATATACCCGGAAAGCCGATATAAAAGAAAATCACCTGCCATGAGTAAATTTCTCCAAAAAAAGGTATCTGAATATTTTCTTTCCCAATCATTGAACTGATGGCAGCGCCAATCAGAATAGAGAGCCCTGAGCCTAAATAGACTCCCAGGTTATAGATGCTCATGGCAGTAGCCAGCTTTCTTTTCGGGAAATAGTCCGAAATCACAGAATAGGCAGCCGGGCTGAGAGCAGCTTCACCGATACCTACCCCCACACGTGCAAAAAACAAAGCCCAGAAACTATCTGCCAAACCACATAAAACCGTCATCAGACTCCAGATAGCAATGCCCCAACCGATGATTTTCTTGCGGCTCATTCGATCAGCCATCAGTCCGATAGGAATACCCAAAAGCGTATAGAATAACGCAAAGCTAAGCCCCATTAATAAGCCCATCTGTGTATCTGAAATGCCGAATGATGCTTTGATAGGTTTAACCAGAAGTGCTAAAATTTGTCTGTCGATAAACGAAGAGATATAGGCTAGTAGGAGTATGCCCAATACATACCAGGCATAACGGAGCGAGGACTGTTCTTTCATAGAAATTGCACCCGATAATTAATCGGATTCGCTTAGGTGTAAGGTCTTAGATTGAGCAGTAAGTTAGCGTTTTTTATTTAAAGATTGGGATTATTCTCATAAGAAATTTTACTTTTTTTATTCTGAAAACGTTTAACGATTTTCCGGATGAGGAAGAAAAATAGTAATACACAGATAATGGCAATAAAAACCGGAATCCAGAGTGTGAGGGCAGAGAAAATGATGGAAATGAAGTTTTCAATGGTAGCTAAAATTGAGTTTCCAAACCCGGCTGTAAACTTGGTAGAGGCCAATCGGAGTAATCCTGTGCCAGCCTGGATGGTTCCGGCCATGCCACCTCCGGCTACGATGCCAAGAGTCCATTTTAATTCGGGAGAATCAATTTTGAGAAAAGAAGTGGTAAGGATGGTGCCAGCCACAAACGAAGCCGGCATAGCGATAGTATCTAAGAGATTATCAACAACGGGTATATAGTAAGCCAGAATTTCTGCTAAAGTAGCTGCACCCAGAATATAAGTAGCCGCAGGACTACCCAACCACTCAAAGCCTTGTGATAGCTCTAACACCCCGAAACGGGTAGCCAGATTACCTATCAGCATAGGCACAAAAATACGAAAGCCTGAACAGGCACTTAAGGCAATACCAACACAAAGACTGATTAGAAATTCTTGCATAAATGGAACGGATAAGATTGTTCAATTTATACAAATATTTTGCAAATTGTAAATTTTTGTGGCGGGGCCCCCCAGCCCCGCGCCGCGGTTGGCGCCCCACAAAAAATCTTGAAACACGCGCCCCAACAACATACATTGTTC
>CBIHRH010000228.1:0-7675 GCA_966212365.1 uncultured Emticicia sp.
CCCTTTGGTTCATATCAGGGCAATTCATCGGAAGCACTTCGCTCGGCCATTAGAATCATGAAAGAGTCGGGAGGACATGCCGTGAAACTGGAAGGAGGTATAGAAGTAAAAGAATCGATTGTACGTATTCTCAGCGCAGGTATTCCTGTGATGGGACACCTTGGACTTACGCCACAATCTATCTACAAATTTGGTACGTATGCCGTAAGAGCCAAAGAAGAGGAAGAAGCAGAACAACTCATAGCCAATGCCAGAATGCTTGACGAAGTAGGTTGTTTTGGTGTAGTATTAGAAAAAATCCCTGCTGATTTAGCAAAAAAGGTTACAGAAAGCATCAGTATCCCAACTGTAGGTATAGGAGCTGGTCCTCATTGCGACGGACAGATTTTAGTGGTGCATGATATGTTGGGTATCAACAAAGAGTTCTCCCCTCGCTTCCTGCGTAGATATGCCGATTTGCATACGATTATGACAGATGCTGTTAAGAATTATACCAAAGATGTGAAGTCGTCTGATTTCCCTAATGAGAAGGAGTCGTATTAAATTTGTGGCGCGAGTTTCCAGCTCACGTTGATTAAAAATGCGAGCTGGAAGCTCGCGCCACATTTTATATTAAAGCCTCATACAAAATCTCTGCCGGATGCTTGGCTATACGACCCGTACCATCTTTTATCTGATGACGACAGCTGGTCCCCGGAGCAGCAATAATAACTTCCTCTGGTTGTTTTCTTACTGTTGGAAAAAGCACCAACTCCCCTATTTTCATAGAAACATCATAATGTTCGGCTTCGTAACCAAATGAACCTGCCATACCACAACATCCTGAAGGGATGAGATGTACTTCATAATTGGCAGGTAATGATAAGCTTTTCTTACTTGGCGTGAGTGATGACAAAGCCTTCTGGTGGCAATGCCCATGTAGCTTTATCAATCGTTTTTCAGAAGAAAAAACCTCTTTTTTGATATTTCCTCTATCTATTTCACGGGCAAACCATTCTTCAAATATGAAGGTATTATGGGCAATTTGTTGAGCCGCTTCTCTTAGGTTCTCGGGCACTAATTCCAGGTATTCATCTTTCAATGTCAGAATGGCTGATGGCTCTATTCCAATAATTGGCACTTCATCCTTTACTAAATCTTTCAGCGCATTTACATTCTGAATAGCAATCTTCTGCGCTTCCCGAATCATGCCTTTTGAAAGGTAAGTTCGTCCGCTTTCTACATGGTTCGGAATCAATACCTGATAGCCTAGTTTCTGCAAAAGCAGAATCAATTTTTTACCTACTTCTACGTCATTAAAGTCAGTAAACTCATCACAAAACAAATATACTTTTTTAGTAGAAGTAAAGTCTTTTACTTCTTTGGTATTTTTATGCCAGCTCCTTAAGGTTTGACTATGCAACAAAGGCATTGTACGGTCAGGATGAAAACCAACAATCCGATTGGCTATGCGGCGGGTAAAGTCGGTTTTAAAAATAAAATTATATCCCCAGGGCGCTTTACTTGCCAGGCGCATCTGCTTAGTAAAATTCCCAATCAGTTTCGAACGGAAAGGAATACCATGTTCATCATAATACTGCTGTAAAAACTCACCTTTCATTTTAGCAATATCCACACTCGAAGGGCACTCAGATTTACAGGCTTTGCAGGATAGACATAAATCCAGAATTTCTTTGGTTTCTTCCATTCCGGCTGTCCTTGTTTCAGAAGTATCGGTCAGATATTGACGTAGTATATTGGCTCTTGCTCTGGTTGTATCTCTTTCGCTTCGGGTAGCCATATAACTTGGGCACATCGTTCCGCCTGTTATTTCGGTTTTCCGGCAGTCTCCTGAGCCGCTGCATTTCTCGGCAAGGCGTAAGAAACTCTCTTGTTTAGAAAAATCGTATATAGTTTGTTGTGGTGTGATATTTTTATCAGCCTCATAGCGCAAGAACTCGTTCATTGGCGGTGTATCTACAATTTTGCCTTTATTGAAGATACCCTTTGCATCAAAAATCTGCTTTACCTTTCTGAATAAATCGTAGTTTTTATCCCCCATCATGAATGGGATAAATTCACCTCTCAAACGACCGTCACCATGCTCTCCTGAAAGCGAACCACCGTATTTTTTAACTAATACTGCTGTTTCTGCCAAAATCGTTCGAAATAATGTTCTACCCTCTGTTGTTTTCAGATTCACCATAGGTTCTACGTGAAGCTCTCCCGCTCCTGCATGTGCATACATTGAATATTGTACACCGTGATTTTTGAGTAATACCTCTAATTCAGCTATATAGGCTGGCAAGTCTTCAGGGTCAACGGCACAATCTTCTATCAGGTTCACCGGTTGCGTATCACCAGGTAGATTTCTTAGTAGACCTAAGCCACCTTTGCGTACTTCCCATGCTTTTTTTGCATCATCTTGTAGCAAAATCGGGTAGGCGTAACCTAAATTATTGTCTTCTAATTCTGCTATCAGTTTTTCTGCTTTTTCTCTCAAATCTGCCTCAGTTTCAGCAAAAAACTCTACCATCAATATTGCCTTTGGCCCCCCCTCTATAAAGAATCGATTTTTTGATTGTTCAATATTAGTTTTGGTAAATTCCATGATAAAATCATCTACCAATTCTGATGCTGAGCATTCGTGCTTCAAAGCAATCAGATTCGCCATGAGTGCCTCGTGCAAGCTAACCGTATGCACTGCTACCATACCCACTTCGGCAGGTGGTAAATCTATCAATTTCAGCTTAGCTTCTGTGACAAAGCATAAAGTCCCCTCCGACCCTGCTATCAGGCTACTCAGATTGAATGGCCTTTCGACTTTCGCCTGCCACATTTCCTCAATTACATCAAGGGCATAACCAGTATTACGGCGGCTAATGGACTTTTTAGGGAATCCGGTTCTGATTGCTTCCTGATTTTCTGAATTATCAATTAATGCAATCAGTTCTCTGTAAATCTCACCCTCTTTATTCTTTAATTGCCTTTTTTTGTTCAGTTCATCACTAGTGATTGCTCCAAAAACTGCCTCACTCCCATCTGACAACAAAGTTTTCACTTCTATCAAATTATCTCTCGTTGCGCCCCAGATAATAGAGTGCAACCCACAGGAATTATTCCCAATCATCCCTCCAATCATCGCACGGCTAGAGGTAGATGTCTCAGGACCAAACATCAATCCATAAGGTTTCAGATAGGCATTTAAGTCATCACGGATTACTCCGGGTTGTACCCTTACCCATTTCTCTTCCCGATTAACTTCAAGAATATTTATAAAGTTTTTAGATATATCTACCACCAATCCTTTGCCCACAACTTGTCCTGCCAGCGACGTTCCAGCGGCACGAGGAATCAAGGTCAATTGATTGGCATTAGCAAAATGTATTAACTGACGAATATCCTGAATACTCTTTGGTAAAGCTACAGCAACGGGTTTTTCCTGATAAACAGAGGCATCGGTAGCATAAACCGTTCTGACGGCCTCGTCGGTAGTTGTATTTCTGAAGTATAATTCTCCCTCAAAATCTTTCAGCAATGACTCAAACATTGGGTTCTGTTTTTTAGGGTTCAAATTTGAGGAAGAAAAGGCAGATTTGCTAAGTATCCAAAAAGAAAAGAATTAAATAAACTTTAAAATTTCGCCGTTCACCACATAACATGGACATTTATTAACAATATTCCCCTAATTTTGTTGTTATTAAACTGTCATAAAAGCGTAAATTTGCAGCCTTAAAAATTGAAATACTTCACAATCAACCATTTAAAGGTTGACAAAATGGCAGGTTTAAGGGATTTGGAGAGGTATTTGACAGGTAGACATTCATATCAATAAGAAATTAAGAACAAGATATACAGATGCTGAATTTTTTAACCAAGGGAATCACACAGATTTTCGGAACAAAGTCTGACAGAGACAATAAGGAGTTACAACCTTATGTAGGACTGACAAATGAAGAATTTGCCAAGTTGAAGAGTCTTTCCCATGATGAGTTTCGTGCCAAGACCACCGAATTACAAAACTATATTGCGCAGAAACTTTCGCATATCGACGACCAGATTGATCAATTGAAAGAAAACATCGACAATAATCCTGATATGGAGGTTGATGAAAAAGAAGCTTCTTTCAGAAAAATTGATGAATTGAAACTGGATAGAAATAAAGAACTGGAAGTAGTTCTTTTAGAGATTCTTCCAAAAGCGTTTGCTATAGTGAAAGAAACGGCTCGTCGTTTTACTGAAAATACAGAAATTACAGTTACTGCTACACATCTCGACCGTGAGCTGGCCATGAAAAAAGGCCATATCAGAATTGAAGGTGATAAGGCTATCTGGCAAAACCAGTGGTTAGCCGCCGGAAATATGATTACCTGGAACATGGTGCACTATGATGTGCAGATTATCGGTGGCGCTGCTCTGCATAAAGGTAAAATTTCTGAAATGGCAACCGGAGAAGGTAAAACCCTAGTAGCTACTTTCCCGGCATTTTTGAACGCGCTGGCAGGTAAGGGTGTACATATCGTTACGGTTAACGACTACCTGGCTCGTCGTGACTCAGAGTGGATGGGGCCGATTTTTGAGTTTAATGGTATTACCTGCGATTGTATTGATAAACACTCAGCCAATTCATCAGCCCGTAGAAATGCATATGCAGCTGGTATCACTTACGGCACGAATAACGAATTTGGTTTCGATTACCTGCGTGATAATATGGTAAACGACCCTGAGGAACTGGTACAACGTGAACACCACTATGCGATGGTCGATGAGGTTGATTCCGTATTGGTTGATGATGCCCGTACGCCTTTGATTATCAGCGGTCCTATGTCTCGCACAGGTGATGAGGAATTGTTCTTATCTCTAAAACCACGTATCCAACGTATTGTAGAGGCTCAAAAGACTTTGACTAATAGTTATCTGAATGAAGCTAAAAAGCTGATTGCAGCAGGTAATAAAAAAGAAGGGGGCTTAGCTTTGTTCCGCGCTTTCCGTGGTTTGCCTAAGAACAAGCCATTGATTAAGTATTTGTCTGAACAAGGAATGAGACAAATCTTACACGAAACAGAGGCAATTTATCTGGCTGAAAACCAGAAATTAATGCCGGAAGCCGATGCTCCGTTGTACTTCACTATCGACGAAAAAAATAACTCAATCGAGCTAACAGATAAAGGTTTAGATTTCATTACCGGAGAGGGCGAAGACCATAACTTCTTCTTAATGCCGGATTTAGGTGTTGATCTGGCAGCTATCGAAAAATCAGACTTACCTGAACAAGAGAAAATCATTAAAAAAGATGAAGTCATTCGTGATTATTCGTTGAAAGCCGAACGTATCCACTCTGTCAATCAGTTATTAAAAGCCTATACTTTATTTGAGAAAGATGTTGAGTATGTGGTGTTAGATAATAAAGTAATGATTGTAGATGAGCAGACAGGTCGTATCATGGATGGTCGTCGTTGGTCTGATGGCTTACATCAGGCCGTTGAAGCCAAAGAGAACGTAAAAGTAGAAGATTCTACTCAGACTTACGCTACGATTACACTGCAGAACTACTTCCGTATGTATCACAAATTAGCGGGTATGACGGGTACTGCTGAAACAGAAGCAGCTGAGTTCTGGAAGATTTATAAAATGGATGTAGTTAGCATCCCTACTAACAGAGCAATTATCCGTAAAGACGAAGAAGATAAGGTTTATAAAACCGTACGTGAAAAATACAATGCTGTAGTAGATGAAATTGTACAATTGGTGGGCATTGGTCGTCCGGTTCTGGTAGGTACAACTTCGGTTGAAAACTCTGAGATTCTAAGCAGAATGCTTACCCTTCGTAAGATTCCACATCAGGTATTGAATGCGAAGCAACATGCCCGTGAGGCCGATATCGTAGCAGAAGCCGGAAAACCGGGTACGGTTACGATTGCCACCAACATGGCTGGCCGTGGTACCGACATCAAGCTGACACCGGAAAGTAAAACCGCCGGAGGACTGGCTATTATCGGTACAGAACGCCACGATTCCCGTCGTGTCGACCGCCAGTTGAGAGGTCGTGCCGGTCGTCAGGGAGACCCTGGTACTTCACAATTCTTTGTATCTCTGGAAGACCAGCTCATGCGTTTATTCGGTTCTGACCGTATTGCAAAAGTAATGGACAGAATGGGTATGGAAGAGGGAGAAGTGATTCAGCACTCTATGATTACCAACTCTATTGAACGAGCACAGAAAAAAGTAGAAGAGAATAACTTTGGTACTCGTAAGCGTTTGATTGAATACGACGACGTAATGAATATCCAACGTGATACGATTTACAAACGTCGTAGAAATGCACTTTTTGGAGATAGATTATCCCTGGATATCGCTAATATTCTGTACGATACATGTAGTGATATTGTGATGAATGCCGAGGGGAATTATGATGAATTTGAACTACGCAGCATTCAGAAATTAAGTATTAAACCTGAGATTGAACGCCATGAGTTTTCGAAAGGAAATACTAAATTAATAGACAGACTTTACCATCAAGCCGAAAGAACCTATAAGGCTAAGAATGATCACATTCGTAAAACAATGGTGCCTGTTTTATCTGATGTGTTGAAAGACCGTCGCGCGTTGGTAGATGAACCTTTTGTAGCAATTATTGGTGATGGTACACAAAACATTGGCTTGTATTGCAACCTGAAAAATGCGGTAGAAAGCGATGGTAGAGAGTTAATCAAAGAAATAGAAAAACATATTTCGTTGACGGTGATTGACCAGGAATGGAAAGAACACCTACGCGATATGGACGACTTGAAACAATCAGTACAGAATGCTTCTTATGAGCAGAAAGACCCATTGTTAATCTATAAATTTGAGGCAGTAGAGTTGTTTAAAAACTTCCGGAATAAGGTAAATGCTGATACAGTTAGCTTCCTGATGAAAGCGAATGTTGTAGAATTAAGGTTCCAGCAACTGGCGCCTCCGAGAGAAGAAAAACCGAAATTACAAACCAATAAGGCAGAAGAAGACGGTGGCAGCGGAAGCTCTGATTCAAGCTCACGCCCTGTTACTCCGGCGCGTACTCAGAAAATTGCTGACAGAAATCAACGTGTAAGCGTACAATACAAAGATGGTACTGTGAAACGCGAAGTAAAATACAAACACGTGGAAGAAGACGTAATCAGTGGGAAAGCAGTATTGGTTGATTAAGAGATAAATTACCATTATTAATGAAGAAGCCGCTAAAAAATAGCGGCTTCTTTTGTTATTGAAGCATTAGTCATTGCTCAGTGCAATATGCTTATAGACTTTCTGTCAAGAACTATCTATTAATAAAAGGTGTAAAATTTGGAAAAAGAAATTCATCTCTAAATAAATTTTATACCTTTAAATAAATATCTGCTTAAATATTTGTTTAAATTAATCAAATAATTTTATCTTTATACTATTGTTTAGGCTTTCCTTGAAAATTCATAAGCAACTGGTTTACAGCATTTTATGAGTGATTTTCGAGGTGTTTTTACCCCGTTTTTGCACTTTTTTCTGTAAAAACGGGGTTTTTCTTAATTTTTCATTTGCATATTTTTGATATTCCTCTTTTATAACTCGAAATAAAGTAAAGTACGAATACTTGATAATCAGCACTTTAAATCTTTATTGGTTTTGCAATTTTAGAGACGATATGCATTTTTTTTAGAAAAGTAATTTCCAAGGAAAGCCT
>CBIHRH010000229.1:0-7670 GCA_966212365.1 uncultured Emticicia sp.
GTGGGGTTATGCTTAGCCAAATAATATTTTGCGACCCAAGACTTTTTAGTCACCCTCTTTTATTTATAATCCTAATAACTTAGAACCAGAAGTGTTGAAAGCCTTAATCACATAAAACAGGTAAATCAGGATTGGAGAGAAACTCAAACATTTTCTCTAATTGCGAATAAGTAGCCCTGTCGGTAGAAAGGGATAAGTTAGGCAATTCTTTTTTGGGAATCCAGGCGATTCCTGATGTTTCGTTGGTGTCAGTTAATAATTCACCTCCTATTACCTCACATAAAATAAAGAATTTATAAACATACCAGGGCTGATAGGGGTGAGGGTGCATTTTCTTATCGAATACTGCCAGTAATCTCGTAGCCTTTACTTTCAAACCAGTTTCTTCCCATACTTCTTTTTCGGCTACCTCAAAGGGCGTATAGCCAATGTCTGCCCAACCTCCGGGTACTGTCCAGCGATTATTGTCTATTTTCTCCTGTACCATGAGTAATTCATCACTACCCCGAAAAACAATCGCCCGTATATCTACTTTTGGGGTACGATAGCCTATTTCGTCAGGGAAAAGCTGAATTACCTGCTCAATGGCTATATTACTCAGTTGCGCCAGAATTTGCTGGCCGATAGTATTGATTTCCTGGTAACGCTCGCGGTCATATTCACTTTCGGTATAAGACAGTCCGGTTTGGGCCAATGCTTGTAAGCGTTGAGAAACTAATAGCCAGTTGAGGGGGTTCATATTTTGTATTTGGTTGGTTTTAGGGTAAGAAATAGATAGTTTGCTGATTAATGCGGTATGAGTTTCTGTAATTCTTTGATTTTATCGTCTAGCTCTTTGTCAATAGTAAGCAAAGTATCTTTATCTGGCTTAGCTTTATCCTGGTATTGTTCTATATATACTAGAGTTTTTGTGAGCCTTAAGATAAACCTTAATTCTTCAATTTTCTTTGCTTTTAAATCATGACTATTAATAATATCCCTTAAATCTTTTGTTTTATCATGATAATTATCCAGACTTTTCTTAATTAGAGCTGCGTATTTCTGTTTCAAAAGCGAATCACTAATGTTATCTAGAAGAGCATCAGCATTTTCATAATAAAGATTATTCTTCTGGTCGTATGATTTGAAAGGTTTTTCCAGTACAACTTGCTTATCTCTCAATAAAAAATGGATACTTCCATCTAATCTGGCTAATGCAGTATCTGTTTTAAGTATTTCTTCATAGATGTGGTGGAGTATATCAGGGCTACTCCCATAATTCTCGTAAGGGTCAGAATCTGCAATAGCTTTCTCAATTACTTCAGCTTCCTGAGGTTTGGATTCACTCTCACAACTTAAAAGGGAAGGGCATAGCAAAGCAACCCATGCGAAGAAAATAACTTTTTTCATATAGCAAAACATTTAATGTATAGGTTAATTTAACAATCAATCACCGTGGCGGCGGCCGCTCAATAATTATTCAATCGGCAGCCATATATTAAAAGTAGCACCTTCACCTTCATTCGATTCGGCAGAGATATAGCCCTTGTGTTGCTCAACTATTTTCTTCACAATACTTAAGCCGATACCTGTACCCGAATATTCAGATTTGCCATGCAGACGTTGGAAAAGGTTGAAGATTTTATCCTTAAATTCATCAGGAAAACCGATGCCATTGTCTTTAAATGTCAGATGCACATAAGATTGTTCAGGATTAGCTAATGCGTTTACCCGTTTACCTTTTTCTATTTTCGAAGATATGGTAATCTTAGGTTTTTCTGTAGAAAACTTAAGAGAATTACTAATCAGATTGGAGAATAGCTGATTTATCTGTAAAGCATTTGCTTTGATGACGGGGAGCTTACTGGTTTTAATGGTTGCATTCTTCTCATTTATCAGCAACTCAAAATCGGTCTGTACCTCGGCCAGAATTTTATTCAAATCGGTTTCTGTGAAGTCCTCACCTGTTTTTGATAGTCGACTATACGTTAAAACCGACTGAATCAAATCACTCATGCGCTGGGCTGACGAATTTATTTTTTCGAAGTATTTCCGGGCACTTTCGCTTTCGAAACCACTCTTTTCAATCAGATGAATAAAGGTCCTGATTTTTCGCAATGGCTCCTGTAAATCGTGGCTGGCTATATAATTAAATGATTCGAGTTCTTTATTCGAGTTTTCCAGGGCCAGATTCTTTTCTTCGAGCTTAATTTCAGAATTAACAATATCTGTTACATTTCTCGACATAATGATTACACCTTCAATCTGATGTTGAATTGTCAGAGGAATGAAGTAGGTATCAATGAAATAATTTTCATGGGCAATAGATCTCCTTTTATCAAAATGAATGGTTTCTCCTTTTAATGCTTTCAGAATAGCTTCATGCTCACGGGTATCTTTTGCTCTTGGATTATAATCAAATAAATATTGACCATAAATCTCATCTTTGGACTTTCCTACTTCTTCTTCAAATCGCTTGTTGACGGTAATAATTTTAAAATTTTTGTCTATTACCATAATGAACTCTACCGAAGAGTCGATTAATTGCTGTAAGAACGATTCGGAGTTTTCGAGGGCTGTGTTTTTTTCTAAAAGCTCAATCGTCCTTTCTTTTACAATAGCCTCTAGTTTTTCGGTAAAGACTTTCTGGTCGTGAATATCCATAAAATTACCTATCCAATTAATAATTTCTCCCTGTTCGTTTCGGATTGGTTCACCTTGCCCAAAATGCCAGCGGTACTCACCGTCTTTACTTTTCAGACGTAATTCGATTTTATAAATATCGCCTGTTGCTAAACTATGTCCCCATTGTTTAACCATCCTTTGGTAGTCTTCAGGGTGCACGGTCTCTATCCAGGTTTCCGGTGATGATTGTCGACCGGTATATTCAAACCAACGACCGGAAGCGTATTGTTGATTTCCCTGTGGGTCTGTCATCCAGACTAATTGAGGCAGTGTCTCAGCCAGTGTTCTGAACTTTTCTTCGCTGGCCTCTATTTCTTTACGGGCGTTTACTTGTTCAGTGACATCGGTTGCCATTACGGTAATGCCCGAAATCGTATTATCTAAATCGTAGCTTGGCTGATAGACATAATTATAATAGATATCTCTGATTTCGCCATCTTTAATAATTCTTGCTTTTTCTTCATTGCCATAATATACCTCACCCGTTTCATAGACATGTTGTAGTAATTTCGGGAAAGCCTGGTCACGGAGTTCGGGCAATACTTCTAATAGTTTATTGCCAACAATGTCTTTGGTTCTTCCCCATGAATTAAGTAATGGTTCATTGACGAATGTGATAAGCATATCAGGCCCTTTCAATAGCATGAATATACTTGGCGAGTGAACCAATACGTTTCTGAATTGTCTTTCACTGGTTTCAACTTTTTTTCTTGCTTCTACTTGTGCAGTAGATTCAATCACATGTACCATCAATTCGTTAATGATGCCGTTTTGGTTTTTTATAGGATAAATGACAAAATCCCAATAGCCTGACCGGATATTGCCTTTATAGATGAAAGAGGCAAAAAATTCGTTGGTGGCAAAAGGTTCACCACTATTATACACATAGGAGAAAATTTCGTAAATGCCCTGCCCTTCAAACTCAGGAAACAGTTCTTTTAAACCACGACCTAATAGTTCTTCTGACTTGCGACCGATTATCTGTAAAAACCTGGTATTGGTTAGGCTAAAGGCATGTTCAGGGCCTTCAAGAATGGCTATGGCGGCTGGTGCCTGCATGAGAAAGCCTCTCAATCGTTGTTCAACTTCCTGACGTGCATGGGCAATTTTTAGCTGAGATTTTACCCTCGATAATAATTCATTAGCCGAAAATGGCTTAGTCATATAATCATCAGCGCCGGTCTCGTAACCCTCAATTCTTGATTCTTCTCCTGCACGGGCAGTAATCAGAATTACCGGAATATGCGCAATTTCGCGATTCTGTTTTACTTCTTTTAATAGCTCAATGCCATCCATTACTGGCATCATAATATCGCTTAAAATCAGGGCAGGCTGATGTTGCCTGATTAGATGTAAAGCCTCTACGCCATTTCCGGCGGTAAGTGTATTGTATCTGGTGCTGACAATAGACTCAATATATTGCCGCATGTCTGTATTATCATCAACTATCAAAACAGTTGACAGGCTGGCATCGAAAGTCTTTTGTTCTGATGCAGGTTTTTCTTTTCTATCCTTTAAAAAAGTAGCCGCTTCGTCTATATAGACATTTGAAATAACATCAGTAGACTCATAGGTTTCTTGTATTTGGGCAAGGGGAAGGTGAGATTTGCCTAAGGGGATACTTACAGTGAATTTAGTGCCGACACCTTCTTTACTTTCCAGGCTTATTTCACCATGGTGTAATTGCACCAGTTCTTTTACTAAAGATAGCCCAATACCTGTTCCCTCGTGCGTTCGGCCGGCAGTATTCTGCACCCGGTGGAAGCGATCAAAGATATGAGGGAGTTCTTTAGACGGAATCCCTATCCCTGTATCTTCAACGCTCATAAAGGCTTGTTGCCCATCGGTATTCAATTGAACCGTGACAGAACCCTGTAACGTATATTTAAAAGCGTTAGATAAAAGATTGAATACAATCTTCTCCCACATCAGTTTATCAATATAGACAGGTTCTTTCAAAATGCCATCCTCAACAATCAATTTCAGACCTGCTTTTTCCATTACTGAACGGAAATTGAATGCAAGGTTTTTGGTATAATCTGATAAATTGGTAGGAACAAAATGCGCCTGATGTCTGCCGCTTTCAATCCGGCTAAAATCAAGTAAGGTGTTGACCAGTTTCAATAAACGCAGGGCATTGCGGTGTGTTACTTCTACGTGTTGCCTTTCGTAGGCACTTAGATGAACATTGGGGTTATTCAGTAATTCTTCTAATGGCCCAAGCATGAGCGTAATAGGTGTGCGGAACTCATGGCTGATATTGGAGAAGAACAATGTTTTGGCTTTGTCTAATTCTTCTAATACCTGTGCCCGTTTGCGCTCTTCTTCGTAAGCAATGGCGTTGTTGACTCCTAACGAAATCTGGTCGGCGGTTAACTGAATAAAGTTTTTGTAAACATCATCAAATTGTCGGTATGGATTCAGACCTATGCTCAGAATAGCCAATGGGAATTTCTTATTAGCCCCTTTAATGGGCATATGGATAAAATGATGCGGCACAATATCCCAGGCACCTTTTGGTAAATCACCCCAACGGCCGTTATTTTCTGACTCCACCAATCTATTTTCGCTGACAGCCTTGCAGAAAGGTTGGGTATTAGTGGTGGGTTGTGTTACATCAACAAAATCGGGTAAAGTTGCATGTTTTTCTTCGAATCCTGCTGTAGCTACCAGTTCTGCAGTCTCGCCCTCATCGTTTATTTTATAAATGAGTGCAAAGGGGAAATCCCATTTATTAAACTCGACAGCCGTGGCAGCTTGTATGTATACCTCTCTTTCAGTCTTTTTCTGAACCAGTGTATCTAATTGCTGAAGAGTTTTGAGCGCACGCTCGTTGATGATTCTCTCGGTATCGGTGGTGTTATAGCAGATAATGCCTGCGGGCTTATCGTCATCGCCCAATACAGGTGTATAAGAAAAAGTATAATAGGTTTCTTCGGGGAAACCGCTGCGGTGCATAATCAACAACTGCGACTCAACATAAGTACCCTCATCTTTTAGCATAGCTTTTGAAAGCATAGGACCGATGTCTTTCCAGATGTCTTTCCATACAACCGAAGCCGGTTGTCCCAATGCATCGGGGTGCTTACCACGTACAATATCAATATAAGTATCATTATAAAGCTTGATAAGGTCTTTTCCCCAACCTATCCAGATAGGTTGTTGCGAACTGAGCATAATACGTACACAGGTTTTTAATTCCTGCGGCCAATGTTCAGGATTCCCCAATGAGGTTTTACTCCAGTCGAAAGAGCGGATGCGTTTTCCCATTTCTCCGCCTCCTGCCAGGAACTCATGGATTTTCTTTTCGGACATAAACTTGTCTTTTACAATTTGAGCTTTGCAATGATATGTTGAAATTCCTCTTTTGCTATGTCAGTATCAATATGCTTTTTAATAAAACCCGTGGCACCTGATTTAATACTTTGTTCTACAACAGCAATTTCATTGGATGTAGAATACATGTAAACCGGGGTTTGGGAAAATCGTTTTATTTTTTTGATTTCTTTCAGAATCTCCAGACCATTCAGACGTGGCATGTTAATATCAATAAAAATGATACCGGGATTAAAAGAAATATCCTGCAATTTTTCCAGGGCATCCGGTCCACCATTAGCAAAAACACAGTCAGCTTGCGGATACGCATCTGATAGAATGAATGAAAAAATCTCCTGGTCGTCTACATCATCGTCAATAAGTAAGACGGTAATTTTCTGCATTATCGGATTCAGCTGAAATAATTATGATTTTACGGGGGTAGGTTTTTAGGTTGAGGTGAAATAGTTACAAATTATACATGCATAAAAGCGACTTTTATTCATCAAACTTCAAAATTCGACATTATGTTATAATTTTATACCTACTACCAAAATTATGTATTTTTTCAATCCCTATCAAAGCATGATTTGAAATTATTTACCCCTAACCGCAGCGGCGGACTGTCCCTAAAGGAGAATTTGTTTAGTAGATAATATTAAGCCTCTTATGAACTATCCTTAGCATGGATAGTCCATAAGAGGAATCTCAGAAAAGATACTCGCGCGTAAGCAACCCCCCTTTAGGAGTTGGGGGCTAACGTCTTCACCGGATTTGCTAAAGCAGCTTTTATAGACTGATAACTAATCGTAAGCATTGTAATAAGAATAGCGATTATCCCGGCTGTAGGGAAAATCCACCAGCTGATGGGAGTTTGATAAGGATATTTTTTCAGCCATTCATGAGTGAAATACCAGGCGATGGGGGAGGACAGGATAAGGGCGATAAATACTAATTTAATGAAGCCTTGCGAAATAAGTGAGGTGATCTGTATAACTGTAGCGCCTAATACCTTGCGGATGCCTATTTCTTTAGTACGCTGCTGAGCAATAAAAGCCGACATGCCATACAGGCCAATGCATGAAATAAAAATAGCAATACCCATAGCAATATTGATTAAGGAGGCTGTTTTTTGTTCGGTGGCATAAAATGAGGCCAGGGTGTCATCAAAGAAACTATAAGTAAAGGCTTCGTCGGGGTATAGTTGTGTCCAATACGATTGGATGGCTGTCAGGGTCTTATCTAATGCGATGGTTTCTTTATCTTTTGTTAATAATTTAACACTGATGGTTCTTGATGCCTGGGCATTGCTTGTCATGAAAAATGGCTGAATGGTTTCATGAAGCGATTGTGAATGAAAATCGTCCATTACTCCAACTATAGCCCCTTTTTTACCTCCCATACCGGTTTCTACAATCTGGCCAACAGCATCTGAAGGTTTAGCAAAGCCTAATGCTTTTGCACAGGTAGCATTCACTAAAAACTCTTTCAAAGTATCAGACGGCGACAAGGGTGTACCTGCCAGCATTTTGATTTCATAGAGCGGAATATAGTTCTGGTCGGTAAATTCAAAAGCTGCCAGTACTTCTGTAGTATTTCCATTAAGTCTCTTGATGCTGGTATGTCCATGCCGGGCGGCTACCGGAGTTTCACGATGAAGGCTTACCTGGGCTACCTGTGGCAATTGCTTT
>CBIHRH010000230.1:0-7651 GCA_966212365.1 uncultured Emticicia sp.
ATTTTCACACTCCCATCTTCTTCTACCAACAATACATTCCCATTTCTCAAAGTAGCCAGAGTGAGGGGGTTTTGTAAATTATCTGACAAAACTATTTTCAGGAAATTCTTTTCATCCGGCAAGGCACTCCCGGCTATTTTTACATAATCAGGTAAAGTCTTTGTTGATACTTCTTCAATTCCCGACCAGATATGATTAATGAAATCTGGGGTGGAGTAAGCAGAAGGCTCAGAGCCTAAAGCCGTATAAAATAGTTTCCCGCCTTCGTCAGTGGTATAATACCATGCCCAGGTTTTGCCCGTTACATCTAGTAGCACTGGTTTGCAACGGGTGGGTAGATTATTAAAAACCAAAGGTTTATCATTCACCTTCCAGAGTGGTGGCATAGTAGTTTTGCCTATACTGGCGTTGGTAATCAGGCTTAATTGCGTCGGATTTTCCAGTTGAGTTTCGGCCAATTTTCCACCTATGATTTTCTCATACCAGAGCCATTTATAAGAAGGCTCAGCGGCTTTGCCAATCCCTACAAAACCACCGCCGGCTTGTATAAACCTTTGTAGTTCAGCCGCCTGTCTGAAATTCAGGCGATTGGCTGAGGTATTCAGAAAAACAACAGCGTTGTAGTTCTTTAATGTATTTTCAGTGAATCGGGCTGAATTAGAGGTAGTATCAAGACTTATTTTTTTAGATGAAGCCGTTTCTGTCAATGTTTTCAATTCTGTAGTATTGAGTACATCATAAAATACCAGTACTTTTTGCCCAAAAGCAATGTTGGTAAGTAAACAAAGTATAGTTAGGGCTATTAATTGCTTCATCTGTAACAGAGGTCTTATTCTACAAAAATAGCCAAGAATCTCTGGATTTCTACATACCATATCCTTTAATCTGTTGAATTATCTGATTTGTAAGATTTTCAGTCGAATCCATCCCATCCAACCAGTGAATAATTAAGTCCTTTTTCTCCATGCTTCTGAAAAAAGTCATTTGTCTCTTGGCAAACTGGTGGATGGCAACTTCCAATTTACTTACCATTTCGTCATAGTTCATTTGACCTAATATATACTCTGTAATGAATTTATACTCCAGGCCATAAAAAATCAGTTTGTCAGAACTTATGCCTTTATTTAAAAGCGCCTCTACCTCTTCAATCATTCCTTCTTCAAGGCGCTTATACAAGCGTTTGGTAATCCGTTCTCTACGCACCTCTGTTGGAATAGCAATACCAAAAATTAAAGCCTTATAAGGTTCTTTTGTTTCTCTGTTTTGAGGATTACCTCGCATAAAACGACCAATCTCGATGGCTCTGATTAATCGTTTTCTGGTAGAAATGTCCGCTTCGGGGTAAATAGTTTGATACTCTTGTTGAAACCGGCTTAACAATTCCTCATAATCCTTTGCCTCTAATTCCTCTCTTAATACAGTATCAATCGGAATCTGAGTATGCTGGTAATTTTTCAATACAGCTTCTATATACATGCCCGTACCACCACATAAAATAGGCACTTTATCTCTACTGATTATATGCTGATAGACTTTCTGAAAGTCCTTTTGAAAACGAGCGACATGATACTCTTCCCCTGCTTCTACTACATCAATTAAATGATAAGGGATTTGTTGTCCGGATATATGTTTGTATTCCTCATAATCTTTGCCTGTGCCGATATTCATCCCTTTGTATACCTGTCGGCTGTCAGCACTGATAATCTCCCCTCCTATTTTAGCGGCCAGTTCAACGGCCAATCTGGTTTTGCCTGAAGCCGTCGGGCCTAATATAACTATGAGTTTTTGTCGCTCTCCCATTTACCCCTGCTTTAATTTCAATAAATACTTCCAACTTCCTGCATTCCATACCTGTTTTTCACTTTTTGCTTTCCCCTGCCCTTTCCATATTCTTTTAAGATTTGCATCCAACCCAAATGATTGAGGTAGTGTCAGTTCCATACGCTCAAACCCAAGTTTTTCATAACTCGCTCCATCCGACCAATCGGCATCGGCGTAGGTCATAATATCATCGGGGTTTTGTTCTTTGATGAAAGTTTGTAATAGCTTATCAAAACCACCTACTACAGTAAAACCTTTCAGATTAGCAAACCGTATCAATTCAAAACTTCTATAAGATACTCCCTCACGAACAAATGTTCTTGCAGAGCTGAAAGAAGCAACTGCCATCAATATTTCTTCTTGCTCCTCAAATATTTCGCTTAACACCTGTGAGAATATATTCTTCTCCTTTTCTATCACTCTAAAATATCGCTTGGGTAAATATAAGCCATACTTAAACTTGGCTCCCGTTGGTATCTGCAAATGGTTTTCCAAAAGAAACTGATCTAAAGTCGGTTTATCGATACGTCTGCTTTTTGTGAGCCTGGCCGGAATGGTAGCCGATTTACCCAGAACAGATAGTAAGCGTGACTGAACGATAGTTTGTTGAGTGTACCAGACATCTTCCCATAGATGAATCATACGTAAACCCAGTTGTGTAAAAGTTCTACTCAAATGTTGAAAAAAATCCCCATTCTGTATAGGTGATTCTATAGAGACACAATGGATAACTACCTGTTTTTCAGGCAAATAAATATATGTAAAGGGTGATGAGGGAAAGGCATCAAAATTGTATAGAAATGGTATATTACTATTTTGCTGAATAAAGGTTGATATTTCGCTGACGAATCGTTTCAAATTTTTAATTAATTTTTAACGGTTTCTCTCAATTTTTTTATTATAATCGACGTTTATTTATCACAATCAATATTAAAAACCGCTAAGAACTATAAAACTGTTTTCTTATGAAGACTTTGCGTTTTTTCTGGATGCTGGGAATCGTTTCACTCTCACTTTCAGCTTTTGGTCAAACATCCCGTGCATATCTGCTACAAGAGGCTGATGATTATTTTAAAGCCGGTCGTTATTGGGATGCCTTTTTCCGTTATCGTGAATGTGCGAAATTACCTGAATTTCAATCGGAAAGCAAAATTTCTGACCAGGTGACTAATTCATCACACGCCATGTATCTTACTCAAAAGTTTAAGGATTATAATGCCATGCGCAAGTATGAGCCTGCAAAAACCAATCTGATTGAGCTTATCAGCATGAATCCGAATGACCCGAATAAAGGTGAACTGCCGAAAATTACTCTTGCACAAGGGGCTGAATTACAGCGTCTGGCATGGAGACAAAATACACCTAAGGCTACTGCAGATATGCTTAAAAGAGCCATCATGTTCTATCATCAGGCTATCAGAGAAGGTTTAATGGATGAGTCAATTGCCGTAACTATCAG
The DNA here is from genome assembly GCA_966212365.1 of uncultured Emticicia sp. Lineage (GTDB taxonomy): Bacteria > Bacteroidota > Bacteroidia > Cytophagales > Spirosomataceae > Emticicia. The sequence goes on from CBIHRH010000230.1 coordinate 3,281, forward strand.
ACAATGTGAGGCATCAATTAAAGATACCGGTGTAACTGATACTGGTCCTGTTTTGGCGACACAACCGGTTCAGAACTCAAGTACTGTACCAGCCCAAAGTGCAGTACCCGTTCCTGTTGCAAGCCCAAGAAAGCCATCTACAGTACCTCCAATGGTTATTATCCTTCCGAGCGAACAGAGCACTTCCATTCCAAAACAGAATTAAGTTCTGAAGTAATTCAGAGAAGAATAGCTCGTCAGAAAATCTTATTTATCAGGTCAGAATATTTATCATAAATAACGAATGACCAATTTTGAACTATATTTTCCAGAAATTGATTATCGCTTTCCGATGATTTATGTGGAAGGAACAAATGGTGTGCCCTATTTATTTGGTACAGCAACTCAGACAAAGGAAATACATATTCAGGATTTTTTCATTTCACAGTTTCTGGTAACTCAGGTTTTATGGGAGTATATTATGGGAGAAAACCCATCGCTTTTTAAAGGGCATAACAGACCTGTTGAAAAAGTCTCCTACAATACTATTGTTCAAAAAAACGGTTTCCTGGAGAAACTGAATCAGGATGAACATACAAAAGAGTACTCATCTCCATTTCGTTTACCTACAGAAACCGAATGGGAGTATGCTGCCAAAGGAGGGAAAAACTGGAAAGACGGATTTCAATTCAGTGGAAGTAATGATATAAATGAGGTGGGCTGGTATGAAATGAATAGTGGTAAATATAATGACCCAGCCATTATAGCCCAACTGAGAAATCATGAAAAGGGCACAAAAACGCATGAAGTGGGATTGAAGGCGCCAAATCAATTGGGAATTTATGATATGAGCGGCAATGTATGGGAATGGTGTGAGGATTATTTTCAAAGAGATATAAACCAGATACCGGAAGACGGCACACCCTGCTTAATACCCAGCGAAAACCGTGTACTTAGAGGAGGTTGTCATCACAACTGGTCGGTTCATTGTACGGTGTCAAAAAGATATGAGATTATGCCCGAATTCGCTGATGAATGTATAGGTTTCAGAATAGCTTTCTCAGCATAAGGGTAAAAGAAATGGGCATGCAAACACTCCGGTGCATGCCCATTTTCATTTTTATATGGGTTGGATTTACCACTTTGATATATTAAGATCAATCTTCAATTTAATATATTATCCCTATACTGCACTTTAAAATTACTGATTTTTCTACCAATATATCGTCCCTACGGGACTAAAACCATTAAAGGGTCAGATTAAAATATCCCGTAGGGGACGCCCAGTCGGGATGTTATATCGGTAGAAAAACAATATAAGATAGCTTCAAAGTCTCGTAGGGACGATATATTAAAACCTCTAAATCTGCTTCACTTAACAAGTGTATTTTAATCACTTCAATACAAACGCAATAGTCGGGTTCAACGGATAACGACCGAATTTATCACCGTAAATCGCCAGGCCGCCATTCATGCTTTCAGGCACTTCCAGTCTAACTACTATCTCTCCTGTCTTCCTGGCCTCTTCAATTGCCTTCCGAGGGATATTTACGCCCAAACGATATCCATACGAACCAGCCTCGCGTAGCTTCTTGTCTCTCAACTGGTTATGCCATGATAATACACCACGGTGGTCAGCAGGGTCATCCGGCAAATCATAACGTCCGGCAAAAACGCCATTGACACTTACCGAAACCGAACTCGGGAATTTCTTCATGTCAGTCATGGCATAGGCATTCGGGTTTTGCACGGGGTCTGCAATGGCGCCTAGCATATAGTTTTCGTTGCCTTTCAGTTTTTTATCCATGTCTTTGGCAAACAACTGTTTAGCTCCTGCTTCTACCACAAAGACAACGTTTTCTACATTATTCAAATCAATGCCAGATGGTACTTTGAAAGCATATTCAAAATAACCATTGCCAGCGCCATTTACTTTCAATCCATCCAAAACATTCCACTGCTTCGCCGACCACCTGGCATTTTTGAAATTCTTCGCATCAACACTCACCAATTTCGCCTTTTTGCCTGATAACAATACGATTTCAGTAGGCGTTGGGGCATCTACAATGAAGTTCATTACATTATGGTGCAATTCATTACCCGCATTATCTAACAATACCAACGACATCGTTACTACTGCTTTTTCATTCGGCATTTTTACATCCAATGATGGCAATTCTTTTTGTAACCACGGCTGATAATCAACGGTACGTTCCATGCTGCTCCACGTCTTTTCCTGACCCAAAGCATCATAACCATAGAGGTTGATTTTCAAAGTCAGTTTATTGCCTACATCGGTTCTATCAGTCATGAACGAGGCATATAGCGGCACTGTCACAACCTCGTTAGGCTGAGCATTTTTTGAAATTGTATTCCCCGTTGAGATATAGAATGGCGAATGAAAATCTCTTACACTCATACCCTTCACTATATCCTGGAGTCCTAAATCTTTTTCACTGCGGTCAAAACGTACATAGCCATTCCACTCATTAATCACATCATGATGCTCGGTATACAACCATCCGGCTATTTTCGGGTACTTTCTGAACACGTTAATCATCTGGTGATAATCCCAGCTCCAGTCACAATCGCCTGTGCTGCCTTCATATCCCCACACGTTTCCACATTCTGAATTGATATTTGGTACATCGGTTTGCTTATAACCTTTTTCGTAATGGAAATCACTTCCTACAAAGGTTTTTTCATCAATCATTTTCAGATGGTCTTCCCATGCCCAGCCCGGCAGATATTCGTGCCAGGAATTTATATCAGTCTCAGTATGTCCTGCCCCACAACAGATAGAATTATCTTCTACCAGACGGGTACCATCTAATGATTTTGCCAGGCGATACACTGACGCTACCCATTTCTGGGTTTCTGGGGTGTAGATATTTTCAACCTTACCATTTACCTCTTTCTTGGTGCGCAATCCCCAGGTTTCATTGAAAGTTATCCACGAGAAAATGGCCGGATGATTATAATCACGTTTAATCATTTCTTTCAGTGTATATTCTGATTCTCCCTGTGCATCTTTATCAGGTTGTCCCCAACTATTCGGCAGGTCAGACATCACCAGTACCCCCAGTTTATCAGCCCAGTATAGTTTACGAGGTACATCTACTTTGATATGCGTACGGATACCGTTCAGACCAATATTACGGGCTATCAATATCTCGTTCTTCATAAACTCATCAGTCGGGAAAGTATAGAATCCCTCCGGATGATACGACTGGTCGAGTGTCAGCTGCATATACACGGGCTTGTTGTTTAAAGCTATGTACTTGTAATTAGTACCCGGCAGATTCACGGTCGAAATCTTGCGCATACCGAAATATGATTTCACTTCATCATCACCCAATTTCACAGTCGCGCCATAGAGATATGGGTCTTCTAAATTCCACAAGCGAGCCGACAGCATCGGAATAGTAAATGAGTATTCAGTCTGCCCTTTCGGGAAAGTTTGTCTGGTAGCTGTGCTTTGTGGACCATCTATGCTTACCGACAAGGCAATATCCTGCGGCGCAGGTTTTGCCAGATAAGTAGTCACTTTCACCTCCGACTTATCAATATCAGGGGTAAAATGAACCGCATCCACATAGTTTTGTCCACGGCCTTCCAGATAAATTGTCTGCCATAAGCCGCGGGCATTACCATAGCCCTGCTTGCCATATAGCGTAAAATCACGGCGTTTATCATCTACCCTTATTACCAGATTTTGTTTCGCTCCGTATTTTACATTAGTCAGCTCAAATGAGAAAGGTGTATATCCGCCTTTATGGCTGCCCAAGAGTTTGCCATCAAGCCAAACGGTCGTTTCCCAGTCCGAAGCTCCGATGGTTACAAAAACTCTTTTACCTTTCCACGCCGGATTAACAGTGATTAACTTTTTATACCAGGCAATATCAGCTTCGTCTTTCACGCCTGATAGTGGCGAACCCCACGGAAAAGGTACACTAATGGTTTTGGTAAAAGGTTTGGCAGAAGCATGCCATTTCTGGGCAACGCCCACATTGTTTTTGTCGAACTCAAACGCCCAGTTACCATTCAGGTTTTGCCAGTCGGCTCTTTCAAAATCAGGGCGGGGGTGCTCGGGTAAAGGGATATTGTCCTGGGCAGAGAGATTAAAAATCAGGAAATAACATAACAGGTAAAGTAATTTTTTCGAATAAGTCATAAGTTTCATACAATGTGTAGGTTGAATAGTTTTTAAGAGACTAATATAGTGAACTTGTTTAAATTTTAAAATTTAACTATTATAAAACTATCCTTAACCTCGTTCAAAAAGGTGCCCACCATATTGGTCACCTTTTCCGGTTTCGCTTTGGACTCTATCAAAAAGGTAGCCACCGTATTGGCTACCTTTTCTGATGCCACTTTGGTTAATTGTTATCC
>CBIHRH010000231.1:0-7620 GCA_966212365.1 uncultured Emticicia sp.
AATTTATTAATTTTAATCCGTATTTATTTACCCACTATTCGCCTCATACTATGCAACGCAGAAATTTTATTAAAAACTCTTTTTCAATGGCTGGCATGGCCGGTGTATCTGCCGTTCCTTTTGCCAGCAAACTGAATGCTTTTGCAGGTCAGAACAACTTCAAAATTAAATACGCCCCACATTTTGGCATGTTCAAAAATTCAGCCGGTGAAGACTTAATTGACCAGTTGAAATTTATGGCTGATGTAGGATTCACCGCACTAGAAGATAATGGCATGATGGGACGCACACCTGAAATGCAGACCAAAATCGGCGAAACAATGGCCAAATTAAACATGGCTATGGGTGTATTTGTTGTTGATAAAGGGGGTAATGGTGCCAATACTCTAGCCGCAGGTAAGAAAGAATATATTGAGATTTTTCTGAATGGTTGTCGTAAAGCCGTTGAAGTAGCCAAGCGTTGTAATGCCAAATTTGTGACGGTTGTTCCCGGAGATTTTGAGCGTAATCTACCTATTGGCGTACAAACCGGAAATGTCATTGATGCTTTGCGACGTGGAGCAGAAATTCTTGAACCTCACGGTATTGTAATGGTATTAGAACCTTTGAGTGATACACCGAATTTATTCTTGAGAACATCTGACCAGACTTATGAGATTTGCCGTGGAGTTAATAGCCCGTCCTGTAAGATATTGTTTGATATCTATCATATGCAAAAGAATGAAGGTCATATCATTCCGCATATTGATTGGACCTGGAGCGAAATCGGGTATTTCCAGATTGGTGATAATCCAGGCAGAAAAGAACCAACAACCGGAGAGATTAACTACAAAAACATTTTTAAACACGTGTACAATAAGAGTAAAGCCGAAAACAAGACCTTTATCTGGGGTATGGAACACGGTAACTCAAAGCCCGGCAAAGAAGGCGAACAGGCTTTGATTAAAGCTTACATTGAGTCTGATAGTTTTGAAGTTTAAATAACAATCGTTTTGAACTGTGCCATCGTGGTACAGTTCAAAACAATCACTTATTCAAGTATGACCCTTTCAGATTGCATCTGCCATATGCCACCTTTTTCGTATCTGAATTATGAAACCATTGAATTGGGTATTGATGAAACCAATGGAAGGTTTGCTGAGGTTAGTATACAGACTTGCAAGCATTGTGGGACTAAATGGTTGAATTATTTTGTTGAAATCGAAGGGTTTTCAAGTAGTATTAAGTGGTTTAAAGCAAAGATTGAGGCGTCTTTCTTAGATGAAATAACTCCTGAAAATGCAGTTGAAAATATCGAAAAAGCAGATTGGCATTTTTATGGTGGCTCCTATTATGGAACAGGGATTTCGATTGGTTACGGAAAAATACATGTAGATTAGTTTATCACTTGTGAGTATTTTAATCACACATTCACTCATTCGCTAAAAAAGCATGAACTAAGACATCAAAAAGAAAATTGAAGCCAACGGCTTTGCGATAGTGAATGAGTTTTTTAGTGATACCGAAGTTGATGCTTTATTGCAACTCATTTCAAGTATTGATACTACAAAACCAACTTTCAGAAAGACTAAGGATTTATTTGCTATCAGACAATTTCTAAATGAAGTACCAGAAACTGTTCAGATAATTTTTAATCAAAGATTCACGGCACTTATCGACTCAATCTTTGGTAAAGAATATTTCGTAGTCAAATCAATCTATTTCGATAAACCAGAAGATTCTAACTGGTTTGTGGCCTATCATCAGGATTTAACAATCTCAGTTGATAAAAAACTGGATCTCGAAGGTTTCGGGCCCTGGACAATCAAACATCAGCAATTTGCCGTTCAACCACCTTTGTCAATATTGAAAGACAACTTCACAATCAGAATTCATCTGGATGATACGGATGAAGGAAACGGAGCTTTAAAAGTGATTCCACAATCTAATCTAAGAGGAGTCTACCGACCTGAAACGATTAATTGGAGCGTTGAAACGGAATGTCTTTGTCCGGTAAAGGAAGGAGGAATCATGTTTATGAAACCTTTGCTATTGCATGCATCTAACCGAACGATCAACCAACGCAAGAGGCGTGTGATACATATAGAGTTCAGTAGAAGTCTTTTGCCGGATAATTTACAATGGGCAGAATCATTGCAAGCAGAAACAGTTTCATTAGAATAATTCCCTATACCAACCCCATCTCCTTAATAGTTTCCAAAACCCCATTTTCATTATTGTTCAATGTGGTAACATAATTGGCTGCTTCGATGATTTTCGGATGAGCGTTTTTCATGGCATAGCTATATTTACCTGCAGTCATCATTTCCATATCATTCAGATAGTCGCCGAAAACCATTGTTTCTTCATAAGAGATACCAAATCTTTCCTGCATTTTCCTAATGGCAGTGCCTTTATTAGCACCCCAATCACTAATATCTAACCATAGTTTTCCGGCTACGGCTACTTTGTATTCTGTTTCAAAGGCTTTAAAATGTAGATAGCTATTGGTTTCAGAATTGTTGAAATCACAGATAGTTACTTTCAGTACAGTATCTTCCACTTTAGTCAAATCTGTCACTATCTCCATTCTTTTAAAGTACTTGCTAGCTTCTTTCAGAAAGCGCTCATCTGTGCTTTCCACATAAGCTGAGTTTTTGGCACTTACAATTGTGTAGGAGTCTTCAATCTTACGGCCAATCTCAATAAATCTATTAGTTGATTCTTTGTCCAGAGAATCTAAATGAACCTGCTCATTGCGATAGACTACATAAGATCCATTATCAGCTATAAAAATCAGGTTATCTTTTATACTGTCAAATCTATCGACCAGGTTATAATATTGTCGCCCACTGGCAATTGCAAATTTTAGTCCTTTATCAGCTAATTTCTGTTCTATTTCCCAGAATTCTTCATTTAATTGCCCTTCGCCATCCAGAAGTGTGCCATCCATATCACATACTATTAACTTAATCATACTTGGGTTGTGTTTTTGAAAGGGCAAAGATAAGGATTTAGTGATTGGGTGAAAGAGTGATTTAGTGATTAAATTGTTACTATCTTGAACTTTGATTAAATTGATTCTATGATTTAATTGATTCCTTAACGGCATATGTTTATTTAGTTAAAAAATCTTAACAATCATATAAATCAGGTAAATCAAAGTTCCAGACATTCTTTTTATATTTGCTTAAATCATTATTACTTACCAACTCTTATGGCAAAGACTAAAACTCATGAAACTACTGTAAAAGTCAGCGATTTTCTGGATTTGATAGCCGATGAAAAAAAGAGAAAAGACGGTTATGAGCTGCTAGAAATTATGCAAAACCAAACCGGATTAGAGCCGAAAATGTGGGGACCTAGTATCATTGGCTTCGGGATTTATAATTATAAATATGCGAGCGGGCATTCAGGTGATGCACCTCTGGTAGCGTTTTCACCCCGTAAAGAGGCTATAGTTCTATATGCTGGGATGGAACCTGATAAAAGAGAGGATATGCTTCAGAGATTAGGTAAATATAAGTCAAGCAAGGGCTGTATTTATATTAAAAAACTAACCGATGTAAACCTTGATGTGGTAAGAGAAATGATTGATGAATCGGTAAAGTATAGTCGTTCGCTTGATGTTTCTTCTAATTAATTTATGGATACTAAGAAAATGGAATCCGAAATAAGCGTATGCTAATGTTGACCAAAGTACTATAAGAATGACCACTACCTATTATAGCATCAGCGAAGTAAAACCCGAAGAACACGACATACTCTTAGATATATGGGAATCATCAGTAAGAGCTACACATCATTTCCTGAAAGAAGAAAACATTCTATTTTTCAAGCAGATCATCCACGAACATAAATACTTTGAAATGGTTGAACTGGCCTGTGTGAGAAATGAAGATGGCCAGATTTTAGGCTTTTTAGGTACGAATGAAGATAGCCTTGAAATGCTCTTCGTACATGCCGATGCCATTGGTAAAGGAATTGGCAAAGACTTACTAATCCACGCCATTGAAGAAGTAAAAGTAAATAAAGTAGATGTAAATGAGCAGAATGAAAAGGCTGTTGGTTTCTATCTGTATCATGGATTTAAGACTGTAAGCCGCTCTGAATTAGATGGCACAGGGAAGCCTTTTCCTATTTTGCATATGGTGCTTGAATAGGAGTGTTTTACGACGAATGCTGTTGAAGTCCGTTTGAGAAAAAACGATTCATACCGAATATGACAAAAAAGCGAAGAGTCACCTCTTCGCTTTTCTCATTATACTATATCACCAATTATTACTTAGGATCCAAACCATTCTCAATACGCTTCAACACATCTTGCAAATGGTATTTGCTCATTTTGTCGGTTGTTAAAGGCAAGGCTGCTTTAATTTCCGCTTTTAATGATTCCAGATGCGCTCTGGTGATTGATGGTAAGTCTGTTTTTTTCAAATCGACTACGCGTGTAGTATATCCATAAGTTACTCCCGGAGGAATTGACAATACTGTAGTAGAAGTTGGGGTCAACAAAGTGATGAGTTTCTCTGTAAACACTTTTTGTAAGTTACGACGGTATACATCAATTGGTTTCTTCGTTTTCAACTCAGCCCAGATACCAACGCGTAGGTCTGTCATTAAATCGTCAAGATTGTAGTTGGCAGGGTTTGTAGCACCTGTTTCCATCAATCTAACTGCGCGGTCACCCGCTAAAAGGTTATTCAACGTAGCTTCCTGAATAGATTTAACTGCTTCAACACCTGTTTCAATATTGATTCTGCTCAATACATTCTGGTCTAAAATCCAGGTTGGTGTAGCAAAAACCTGACGATTCAAGAAATTGATAGCCTCTTTTTGTGTAGCTTTTGGTACGGCCGTAAACACACCACCTTCCATATCATAAGTTTTTGGATCATCATAAACTCCACCGATATTTTTGGTTACATGGTTCACATAACGACGATACTGGAACACAACGTTGTTATACAATTCAGCTAATTCTTTGTAGAACTCACCGTCTTCTTTGCTCCACTCTGTCAGGTTCGGCAATATTTTTTGCAAGTTTTTGATACCATAGTCAGAAGCTTTCATGGCATTATCACTTAAGTCTTCCGTTTGGTAACGAGGGTCATAAGGGCTGATTTCAGTACCGAAACGTTTACGTGGGTCTTTATAAGCCTCTTTTGTCCAGGTATTCAAAGTTTTCTTTTCTTCTTTTGCATCTTTTGCTTCAGGGAAGTACGAATAACCCCATTTAATAGCCCAGATGTCATAATCGCCAATACGAGGGAAGAAATCAGTGATACCATCTTCCGGTTGTGCAACATAGTTGAAACGAGCGTAGTCCATGATTGACGACGTATGACCGTTTTGAGCAACCCAGTTTTTATCACGAAGTTTTTCTACCGGAGTAGCTGAACTTGCACCCATATTATGGCGTAAACCTAATGTGTGACCAACTTCATGTGATGATACAAAACGAATCAACTCACCCATTAATTCATCACTAAAGTTTTTGGTTCTTGCACGTGGGTCAGCAGCTGCTGTCTGAATTAAATACCAGTTGCGTAGCAAGCTCATCACATTGTGGTACCAGCCGATATGGCTTTCAAGAATCTCACCACTACGAGGGTCATGTACGTTAGGGCCATAGGCATTCTGAATGTCAGCAGCAAAGTAACGGATCGCTGAGAAACGAGCATCTTCCAGGCTAAGGCTATCCTTTTCGCTCAAGTATTCGCCACGGATAGCGTTTTTCCAACCTGCTTTTTCGAAAGCTCCTTGCCAGTCATCGATACCTGCTTTCAGGTATTTCTGCCATTTTTTAGGAGTAGCAGGGTCGATATAGTAAACAATTGGTTTTTTAGGCTCAATGGCTTCACCACGTTTCTGACGCTCTGCATCTTCTTTGCTCTTAGGCTCTAATCTCCATCTTACAGCAAATACCTCTTCGTCTGATTTTTGAGATTCTTCACCAAATACTGCATATTGGTTAGCAAAGTAACCCACACGTTGGTCGAAGAAACGTTTACGCATTGGTACTTTTGGTAGCAAAATCAATGAAGTATTAAACTCCATTGTTACCACACCTGCATCACGAGAAGCCGGCAGGTATTGACCAATTTGTGGAACTGGCGTTAAAGTAACCATCGGAGGTGTTACACCAAAAGTTTTAACCGTACGGATTTCAGTATTAATCGGATACGAACGGATGTGCTGAATATACGAGCGGTCGGCTTGCAATGCCGTAATTTTCAGGAATTGCTTGTTGATTGGGTCAAGCGAGAATACCTGATTATCGCCTTTGAAGAAATCAGTTACTTCAATTACTGATAATGTGTCCTTTTTTAAGGCTTTGATATCAAACGAACCGATGATAGGGTCAGCGCTTGAATTTCTTACTGCCTGGAAGATAGGCTTGGTACTATCAGCAGAAGTCATAACGATAGAGATAGAACGTAAGAAGATTTTGTTCTCTGGTCCTTTCTCCCATCTTACCATCTGGCGGTTTACCTCTTCACCACCAAAGATACCACCACCGGCAGCAGTTTTAGAATAACGGGTTACAGTCATAATGTCACGGCCTAACAAGCTATCCGCGATTTCGAAGAAATACTTGTCATCAATTTTATGAACCGTGATTAATCCTTTGCTGGTTTTTGCTTTGTCTGTGATTACTTCTTTGTAGGGTTTCGGTCCTGTTTTAGGAGCTTCAGCAGGTTTTGCAGCGGTTGTTGGAGGAGGGGTTGTTTTTGAAGGTTCTTCTGGTTTCTTTTTGTCGTCTTTCTTTTGCGCATAACCCGTTAAGGTCATTCCCAAAAGAACACAGGTAATAAGTGCTAGGCGTAATAATTTCATAATTAAAATTTAATAGTTTGATGAAAAAACTCTGTAAATTACAATAAAACAGTAGAATACTTATTAGTTTATTGATGAATATATTTGTAATTGAGACCAAACCACAAATTTCCACTTAATATTGATTCTAAATATCCCCTAATTTGGGTGATTGTGTATGAATTGGACAGCAGAAAAGTGAGTTTGGTCAAAAAGGTAGCCACCGTAGCGGCTACCTTTTCCGATTCTGTTTTATTGGCTTAAACTTGGTTACTTACGCCTCTGTAACCTGTCCTAATCTTCTTTTTCTCTTTGTCCATGTCAATAGTTGTTGTGCGAATTATAATCTAATAAATTTCCCACTTAGCATTTTGTTTTCAAAGTGGTTGAGGAGGTTTTTAGTATAATCATACTGTTGTTATGTATTATTATATTCTTAGGCTGGCCAGCCCTAAAAAATTTTCTCTAATGCTGATGCTCTAACTAATTAGCATTCATAAAATAAACGTTCTAAAATTGGTTAAATCCATTTTCGTAGAGACGACATTCTGGCGTCTCCAAGGGTCTAAACAATCCAGTAAATGCTATTTGAGGAATAAAATTTCTAACATAATAGGCACACTTAAAGGAGCATTTATTTAATAAAACCTATTCAATTTAGACAGATTACACATTTCTTAGCTTAATAGTTTATCCCTTATTTATCTAAACTATCATTGCTTCATCAAATTTTAACAAAACACTTATTATGAACTTGTCTAACATTTTATTTTACGATATATCTTTCTTACAAAACATAGAGCTATGCCAATTATATTAAGA
>CBIHRH010000232.1:0-7608 GCA_966212365.1 uncultured Emticicia sp.
CATTTTATTGATTTATTATTGCATCAGCATAGCTAACAAACCTATTTAAAACACTCAAAAGCTTTACTTATGAAACATTTAATTTTCACTACTGCATTTATTTTATTACAGATTTGTGCAAATGGACAAAAGCCTGTCTCCTATGAAGCCGCTAACTGGAAACTCTGGCAACTGGAGAATCCACAGCAAATAAGCATAGGCACACCACCTGCGCAATCTAAGGCTGAGATACAAGCTGTTAAACAGGCAATCAATACATTGGATGATAGAAAACGGGAGGCCATCAGATACTGGAATGCCGGAGCTCCTTCTTACAGATGGAATCAGATAATTATTGAAGTGGTAGACAAGAATCCCGAATCAATGCTAAGGATTCCCGGCTCATGGGTGAATCTGGCTATTTATGATGCAACAGTATTGGCATGGAAAGAGAAACTGAAATACAAACGGAAACGCCCTTCTGAAACAGATGCTTCTATCAAAACCATTGTCGATGTTCCCAGAACCTATGGTTATCCTTGCGAGCATTCAGTAACTGCCTCCGCTGCAGCACATGTACTGGCTTATTTCTTTCCTAAACAGGCTGATTCTGTGATGCGATTAGCAAAATCTGCTATGCAGTCTCGTATTGATGCAGGGGCTCAATTCCCCAGTGATACAGAGGCTGGATGGAAATTGGGCGAACAAGTGGCTTTGCAAATTATAGAAAAAGCCAAAAATGATGGCTCGGATAAGCAATGGGATGGACAAATGAATAAAGACCCTAAAAAGTGGACAGGCAAATATCCCTTAGGTATTACGCTGGCAACTTTTAAACCCATGCTTTTGCAAACCAATAACCAGTTCAGACCATTACCACCTCCTGATTTTGAAAAAGATATGCAGGAGTTACGGAATTTTAAACAGACTTTCAGAAGCGCTTCTATTGCTTATTACTGGGCAAATACCTCAACTAACTGGGTTGAACTGGCGGGACAAAAAATGTTTGAATACGGTATAGACAAAGATGCTCCACAGGCAGCGCGGATTTATGCCGTTTTAGCCACAGCCTCTCACGAATCGGCCATTGCTATCATGGATGCCAAGTATGCCTATTGGGGAATCAGACCTAATCAATATGATACCAATTATAAGCCCTTAATATCAACTCCTCCGTTTCCAGGTTATCCTTCGGGACATGCGGCAGGTGGAGCAACAGCCAGCGTTATCATGACACATTTCTTTCCTGCTGATGAGCAGTTATTTCAGAATATGGCCAAAGAATGCGCCGAGTCTCGCTTCTATGCAGGCATCCACTTCCGCACCGATAATGAAGTAGGTCTGCAACTTGGCCGGGATGTAGGGAAATATGTGGTGGAAAGATGGATGGAAAAATAAATTGGCAGGATGAAAACAATCCCTGATTGAATTTCCAAATTACCAGAGAAGACTACTAGCTTATTTTGTAGAAAGGAAAATGGAGAAAACACTTTCTCCATTTTCCGTTTTCCATTCTCCTACTTTTTCTCAAACCTGATATTCTGTATCCGTCCACCAGATAATCTGAAACCTGCTATTTTATTCTGGTTATCTTTATAGAATTTTACTGCACCAATGTTTGATGAAAATTGATTCTCCGTTGTTGGGTCAGCGCCTAAATTTGACTCTCCTAACCGGAAACTGCTAATCGATAATTGTCCTTTATTATTAATGATTGAATATTCAGCCTTTAATTCAGGGCTATAATAAGTACCGACATATTGTTCTAACAGGTTAAGATCAGGTTGCCAGGGAGTAATTCTTGGCGCTGCCTGTATATGCTTATATTTTAATGAATTAATCTCGCCTTTGCTATCTTTCTGGAATGTCATAGAAGCACCATAAGCATTTATCCAGAAAGTAGAATCAGATTTGCTATCCATAGGGAATTTATTTTCTCCATTGGCCTGCGTTTGAAGCTGTCCGTTTTCGAGTGTAATTGTTACTGCCCATCCCGGCCCAAGTTGGTATGAGCCTGTATATTTTTTCAGAATATCTTCACTTACTTTCACATTCGGAGCGTCTTTATTAACAAGAACCGTTGATATTGTTTTATTAGCAGACTTTGTCGGATAAGTCAGCAAAGCATGAGCGACTTCTTTGGTAGTGCCATCCAGATCAAAATCACCCGAATTACCAAGAATAATAAAAGATAATTGCTGGTCAGGGTAATGCACCAGAACAGTACGGTAACTTGCCCAGCCTCCAGTGTGCGAGATAGTCCGTAAGCCTTCATCGAATCCATAAGCTAGACCATAGCCATATTTTACTTTAGAACTATTATTAAGCGTGCCTTCTTCAAGCATCTGCATGAATACGGGATTCTTTTCGGCAATTGATTTATTGAAATGAATCGCCCATTTGCTCAGGTCTTCGACCGTCGTGAACAAAGAACTTGAACCATAGGCAGTTAGTGAATTCAGGCTTTTCTTAAATCCTTTATCACTTGGATAATATGAATAGGCTGTATTCTTTACCAACTCTGTATGATCATCAGAGAAATGAGAAGAAGTCATTCCTAATGGTTTAAAAATATTCACTTCTGTCCATTCTCTGAATGATTTCCCACTTACTTTTTCAACAATAGCTGCCAGGAGATTATAACCTGTATTTGAATACGAATACTTAAAGCCCGGTTCAAAATCGAGGTCTTTCTGGTTTTTAACCATGCGCATAATGTCTTCAAAAGAGAATGCCTCATCCCAACGCCAGCCTGCGGCGTGCAGGGTTTGTGGCCAGTCTCTCAACCCACTGGTATGATGCACTAAATGGCGTATGGTGATTTTCTTACCGAAATCGGGCACCTCAGGCAGGTATTGATGAATATCATCATCTAAAGCAATTTTCTTTTCATTCAGAAGTGTGGCAATGGCATATCCGGCAAATTGTTTGGAAACAGAAGCAATATCAAACACACTGGTAGAGCTATTAGGAATATCATATTCCAGATTAGCCATCCCATAGCCTTTTTTGAAAACAAGTTGATTGTTTCTGATAATTCCTACAGCACAGCCCGGGCGGTCTTTGCCATCATATTTTTTGAAAATGGCGTCTATTTTAAAAGCTAAAGAATCGACTTTCTTTTGTTGCCCAAATAATTTAGTGAGAATGAGTATAGTTAGTAAGCTGCTGAGTAATAGTTTTTTCATAAGATAAGATTGTGGTTACAGATAGTTGGCTAATTAACAGACAATATACGCAATATTTTGTTGCATATAATCAGAGAAATTATGGATAAGCAATTTAGAGAATAGATGACGAATAATAAAACAGAAAGTTAAATGCAGGCAGTAAATTATAAAACATTAACTATCAAATAGAAATTGTAACAAACCAAATTGCAAAAAATAGTAAACAATAAGTGTATCCGTTTGTTTAAGTTTTATCAGCGTTGGTTATAGTCTCCTTAAACAAAAGTTATGCAAACAAATATTCTCTGGAAAGGAATAGAATATGAGTCTTTAGAAAATTGCCTGATAAGAACAACGGAAGAGGGAACAGAAATAAGCTCCACTATCGTAGGGCAATATGAGGGAAAAGTTTATCTGATTGATTATCAAATACGGGCCAATACAGCTTGGGAAACCGTATTTGTATCTATTGAAAGTCGCATTAATTTTCGGACTCAGCATTGGCAATTTGAGGGAGATTGTCAGGGTAATTGGCGTAAGAATGGCAAAGCAGTTGCCCCGTATGGAGGTTGTATCGACGTTGATATTCCGGTTACACCCTTTACTAATACTTTGCCTATCAACAGATTAAAATTAACAATTGGTGAGTCTCGGCTCATTAAAGTAATTTATTTAGATGTATTAACTGATGAATTTAAACCGGTACAACAGAAATATACGCGTTTGAAAGAAGATGTATATCATTATGAAAATGTACCCAACGATTTCGAAGCAGAAATTATAGTAGATAAGCAAGGGTTAGTAGTAGATTATCCTCAGTTATTTACACGTCGTTTTTGAAATAAAAGCCATATAGTGAAAGTTAAGCATTCATACGCACTTAATCCTTTAAACTTATGCAAATCAAATGGTATCATTACATTGCTGCTTTTTTTGCAGGTATGTTTCTGGCTAATGCCGTGCCTCATTTTGTGAATGGCGTTTCGGGGAATCCGTTTCCTAGCCCATTTGCTGAACCACCCGGTAAAGGATTTTCTTCACCCTTGGTGAATGTTCTCTGGGCAAATTTCAATTTACTGATTAGTTATCTGCTTTTTAGATTTGGTAAAGTCTCCCGCCAATACAAATGGTTAATGCTGGCCCTGTTTATAGGAATAATTGTGATGAGTATTATGCTAAGTATGACTTTCGCCGAGAAAGTGATAATACATGAGGTATAATTTATTGGAGAAAGGAACAAGAAGAACGGAACATGGAACGAGAAGAAAGAAATAGTTAAATTTTATTTATTCCTTCTCGGTTTTCCTTTTTTTATTCTCCAAACAAACCCCTCTGCCCTTAGCCTCATACCCCCTGCTATTCTGTCTTCAGATTCTTCACCGGATTACTTCGGGCAGCTTTCAGGGTTTGTGAACCTATTAATACTGACGCCAGAACCATCAGAACCAACAGTGGCAGAAGAAATTCATAGACACGCATAGGTAAATGATAGGCAAATTTGGTCAGTATCACTTTATCGAAGAAAATATAAGTGGCAGGTAGAGCTATTAACGCCGCCACGCCTAATAATATCAGGAATCCCTTGCTTAGTAAATAGATAAGTCCGCCTTCGGTAGCTCCTAAAACCTTGCGGATGCTGATTTCTTTCAGACGGGTTTCTGTCGTAAATACTACCATGCCAAATAGGCCTAAAGAAGCGATGCAAATGGCAAGAAAACTAATAAAGCCAATTACCTTAACCATAACCGAAAACTGAGCATAAGCCTTTTCAATCTGGTCATCATAAAATTCTGCTTCAATCGGATGAACCTTATCAATTTTCTTCCAGGCATGTTCAATACTGGCCATGGTTGCAGGTAAATCGTTAGTCTTGATTTTAACATTGGCCGAACCCCAGGGCATATCAGTCGAATAAAGAAGAATTACAGGGTCAATTTTGCTCTCCATAGTGCCATAATGAAAATCTTTCAATACGCCTACAATCGTCAGATTCTTATTATCCATGATTACTTGCTGACCCAAAGCCTTTTGCGGATTCTGGTTGGCAATATTGAAGCGTTTCAATACCTGCTCATTTACAATTATCTCGCTTTCTTCTCCCTTTTTAGGACGTAATTTAAAGTTTGTACCTGCTACTAATTTATGTTGATGTATAGGCAGATAATTTTCATCAACCACATTCAAAGATACCGATGATGAATCTTTCGAACCATCTTTCGGATTAATGTATTTCAATTGAGTACCATGCATACTGCCAAGACTGGTAACCATAGATGATCTTGAAACTGCCTGAACAGCCGGAATTTCTGATAGTTCTTTGATGAGTAAGTCAGAGTTATTGTTCTGCAACCTGATATTCAGAATGTTTTCTGTCTTAAAGCCTAAATCAAAATTCAGAAAACCTTTGTATTGCCGATAGCCGATGATAGTTGTAGCAATAAAAATCAGCGAAAGTGTATACTGAACTACAATCAGCGCTTTGCGGATATTAATATGACGGAATACCTTAAATTTGGAATTGTCTTTAACTACCTGTAACGGGTTAATGCGAGAAAAGAATACAGCCGGAAAAAAGCCTGCCACAATGCCAACGCCTACAGAGAGTAGTAAGAAATATACTATCTGTTTAAACGAAAGTTCTAAAGAAACTAAATCGCTCAGATGTGGGTCAAGTGACAGGAATTGTTTGCGAAGAAAAAGAAAGAATAAAAAGGCAAAAATCAGGGATAATAAGGCAGTAAATATAGATTCGCTTAGAAACTGCCCGAAAATATGGCCGACAGGCGCGCCGATAATTTTGCGAATACCTACTTCCCGTGCCCGACGTAACGAACGAGCAATGGAAAGATTCATATAATTGAAACAGGCTGATAAGATAATGACAAAGGCGAGTCCACCCAATACCCACATTACCACAGGTGTCATGGTAGGGCCAATAGAATTATCTAAGCGTCTGCCAAGTGCAATGTCTTTCAGTGGTTGTAGCGTAACAGTAAATTTGTTGTCTTTCTGGGCCTTGTTTTCCTGAGCTGATAGTCGGTCGAGATTGGTTTGAAGAGCCTTGCTATCGGTGTTTTCAGGTAGGGTAACGTACACATAATTCTGCCAGATATTCCCCCAACTATAAAAATTCGGGTCTTCTTTGCTGAATTTAGCCTCGGCTGTGGAAAAAGATATAAGGGCATCGAAGCGCAGGTGTGAAAACTTACTGACATCTTCCGCTATACCTGTTACCACATAATTGGTAGTATCAAATTTTACTACTTTGCCTAGTGCCTCAGCATCACCAAATAGCTTTTTAGCTGTCTTTTGAGTCAGTATCAAAGAGTATGGTTCTTTTAAAGCAGTAGCAGGGTCACCTTTAAGCATAGGAAACGAAAATACTTTGAAAAAGGACTCATCAGCGTACCTTCCATCCAGGGGCAGGTAATTTTCACCCACGTGTGCATCACCATAAAAGCCATTGCGCAGAATAGTCAGGTCTTCAAAACCTGTAATACTCTCACGCATTTTTTTCCCAACCTTTACCGAGGTAGAGGCCAATTCCATAGCTGGTTGCGTGGGTCTCAGGAAATTAGTATTTACCCGATAAATGCGATCTTTTTTTGCCTGAAAATCATCGTAAGAACGTAAATCGAGCAATAGTGCCACTACAAGCAAGCCTACCGAAATACTGACGGCAAGGCCAAAAATGTTGATAAACGAGAATAGTTTGTTCCGAACTAAACTCCGTTTGAATGTTTTAAAATAGCTGCTAATCATAGTTAAGTATATATATAAATTGGTAAAACTGGGTTCACGAACGGTATACAATCTGAAAAATTTCAATACATCAATCCAGTAAATGAGTTTGGCTCGCACTACTCCTTTAGCTTTCAGATTCCGTTCAAAATATTCATTCAAATCACCATGCAAATCTTCTACAATATCGCCTCTGCAATACCAGTTCAACAGGCGTTGTGCCAGTTTGGGAGGCTCAATATCCTCAAAAGACTTTTCTTTTCTGGGAGTAGGGTTAGTGTAGACCTGTTTCATATTGAGCCCTCCAGATTAAAGCCGGGAATAATTCGCCAGAGAGCTTCACGCGCTTCTTTGGCTTTCAACAATGCTGCTTTTCCGGCATGGGTAACTTCATAAAAGCGCTTGCGTTTGCCTCCACGGGTATTGGTGGCTTCACCCAATCGGCTATTTACCAGACCTTTCTCTTCAAGGCGATTTAGTACGGCATGCACAATGCCCAATCTGACTGTGCGCCCTGTATGTTTGCTCAATTCATCACAAATAGCCACACTGTAGGCATCACTTACCAAAGCAGCGATACATAGGAGTACCAATTCTTCAAACTCACCCAAGTTCGTTCCTTTCATCGTAATCAAAAAATGATTTATTCTGTAAATGTATGTAAAATAAAATTATTAATTCTTATTTTGTATGTAAAATAGTTTTTGCATAGGAGAAA
>CBIHRH010000233.1:0-7608 GCA_966212365.1 uncultured Emticicia sp.
TACTATCAATGCAGATTATGAGGGGTATTTAGATAGCACAACTGATGGTCGCCGCCCGAACTCTCCTTATATACCACTTTTCCGTAATGTATTCAAACAAGAGACAGATTTCTTGCGTGGCTATGCTTCTGGTTTTCAGGCGGGCAGATATATGCGTGATGATAGAAGTGGCATGGGGGAAGATTTGAAGAAGGGCTTATTGAACCCATATCTGAATAATGTATGGAGTGTAGGCTCACACATGATGGGAGAGACCATTCCAAAAGAAAGCAACTATGTAAGATTAGATAAATCGAAAGTTGACCCTTGGGGTATACCTCAATTGGGTATCTCGGTAGATTATGATGATAACGACCGCAAAATGGTAAAAGATTTCTTCGAGCAACTCACAGAAATGTACACCAAAGCAGGTTTCAAAAATATCCGTACCAACGATTCAAACCGCACACCGGGCCTGGACATTCATGAAATGGGTGGCGTAAGAATGGGTAAAGACCCTAAAACTTCGTTACTCAACAAATGGAACGCCCTGCACGAGTGCAAAAACGTATTCGTAACCGACGGCGCATGCATGACCTCAACCTCAACCCAAAACCCATCGCTTACTTATATGGCATTGACAGCCAGAGCCGCTGATTATGCGGTGAAGGAATTGAAGAAGGGGAATTTGTAGAAATAATTGAAATGCCTTGCCATTATACACTGACAAGGCATTTTCGTTACTGCAATTTCGACTTTTTCAGCATAAAATGTCAAACGGCAGTTTATTTATTGAATATCTGTTTTGCTAAAAATCAAAATATGAAGTAGTTTTAAGTATAGAAAACAAAACGCTGATGTTTTATGCTCTTTTTACGTTAATAATTGTCATAACTACATTCTATGTAGTCTATAGTATTCTTAAATCATATTTTAAATTTCGGGAATTGAGTCAATATGGAGTGAAGGCCAAAGGGGTTATCAAGTAATTTGAAATTGTAAAAGGGGAAGATAACGACACTTATTACCCAATTGTTCAATTCAAAACTTATTTGGGGATGGAGATTATAAGTCAATCTATCATGGTTATGAAGAAGAAGAGTACAAGAATTTACCAAGGGAGGTAGATGTGGTTTATCTCGATTCGAATCAGGAAGAGTTTATCATAGAGGGTCAAAAATTTAAGAATAGCGGTTTTTTGGTTGCATTGTTCTTTATATTGGGGGGAGGTTCTGTTATTGGAGGTATGTATCGAGAAAACCCTGATTGGATAAATAAAGTTGTGCAATTTTTTAAGACTCTCTAAAATTCGATATATAAAAAAGCCTTGTCTATGGAAAAGGACAAGGCTTTTGTAGTTTTGAGAAAGATTATAATTTGTGAGATAATTTTAATAAATAAACCAAATAGACAATGACTGATGAATATAAGATTTTGAACAGAAACGTCGTAACTGTTGGACAAGATGGAGAAGCATTCGAGAGCTTTGAAAAGTATAAGATATTTATCGAATCACTCACGGAAATAAGTGATAACGAATTAAAAATATTAGTTGAATATATAGATAAAGATCAATTATTGTTAATAATTAATGAAGAAAAGTTTAATGTCAAATTCAATGAGGGATATCAATGGTTTGATGAAAATGTAATTGAAAAGTTGAATTTAGCTATCAAACTACATAAATTTTCAGAAAAGAGATTCTGCTTTATTGAGCCGTTTGGTATGGCAGAAATGGATCAATGCATTAATCTGGCATTTATAGACAAGGAACTTTATGATTCACTTTTGGAGAATTCATACGCTGAAGATTTAAACAGATTTTACCATTTTTAATTAATATTTATTTATACCAATTCTCTCTTGCTTTGCAAAACCCTACAAACATCATTCAACCATGAAGTCAACTATCCTCACTATACTAACTTTTATCACTCTATCAACCACCCTAAAAGCCCAACCCCGCAACACCCACTACATAACAAACCAATCCCCCCTATACGCACAACCCTACACAGCCTTACCCTTAGGCAATATCCAACCCAAAGGATGGCTAAGAAAAATGCTTGAAACACAAAGAGATGGCTTGACAGGAAATCTGGATAGTGTCTATGCACTGGTTTGTGGTAAAAACAACGGTTGGTTAGGCGGCACTGGCGATAGCTGGGAGCGTGGCCCTTATTGGATTGATGGGTTGGTGCCTTTGGCCTATATACTAAACGATGCCAAACTTAAAGCCAAAGCTCAGGAATGGATAGAATGGAGCATCAAAAACCAACGTCCTGATGGGTATTTCGGGCCATATCCGTTTGATGCTAAAACCATGAAACCCATCAATGGTACGCAACAAACCATGAGCGAAGACTGGTGGCCAAAAATGGTAATGCTCAAAGCTTTGCAACAATATTATATGGCAACGCAGGATAAACGGGTGGTTACCTTAATGGATAAATATTTTAGATACCAGTTAAAAATGCTGCCAACTGTTCCGCTAGGCAAATATACTTTCTGGGCAGAGCAAAGGGGAGGGGATAACCTGCAAATAGTCTATTGGCTCTATAACATTACGAAAGAAAAATACCTGCTTGATTTAGCCGAAATTGTCCATAAACAATCCTTTAACTGGACAACCGTTCTGACCAATAACACCATCCGCAAGCTGAATCCTTACCCCGATTTACATTGCGTGAATGTGGCTCAGGGCATTAAAGAACCATTAATTTACTACCAGCAACACCCTGAAACTCAGTATAGCTATGCCGTAAAAGAGGGCTTGTCTGCATTAAAAGATGTACATGGTTTTGTGAATGGTATGTACGGCGGCGACGAACAATTGCATGGAAACGACCCCACCCAAGGCTCAGAACTATGTTCAGCAGTAGAGTTTATGTATTCATTTGAAAGCGTGCTACCTATTACAGGTGATGTTTATTATGCTGATTATTTAGAGAAAATCGCATTCAATGTACTACCCACCCAACACGACGATAAGTATACCAAAAAGCAATATTTCCAACAGGTAAATCAGATAGAAATTACCGACAAAGGCCGCAACTTCGCCGACGACCGTGAAGCCCGATTAGTCTTTGGCACTACCACAGGTTATCCCTGCTGTGTATCGAACATGCACCAGGGCTATCCCAAATTCGTGCAGAATCTCTGGTATGCCACGGCTGATAATGGCTTGGCGGCATTGGTTTATTCAGCTTCAACTGTAAAGGCAAAGGTAGCCAATGGAGTAGAAGTGCAATTTGCTGAGGAAACCAATTACCCATTCTCCGACCAGATTAAGTTCATTTATCAAACCAAAAGCAAAACCCAGTTTCCTTTACATTTAAGAATACCGGAATGGTGTACAAAACCCATCATTAAGGTAAATGGAAAGGAGCAGGCCTATAATGGCGAAAAGAGTGTGATATTGAACCGCCAATGGTCTGAAAATGACGAGGTAACCTTGCAACTCCCGATGGAATTCAGATACTCTTATTGGTACGAAAAATCGGTTGGCATTGAACGTGGCCCATTAGTCTATGCCCTTAAAATCGGTGAAAAATGGGCTGAGGTAAAAACCGATAACTATCAAGACACTTTTTACGAGGTAACCAATACCACTCCCTGGAATTACGGCATCTCAAAAAAATACATCAACGCTGAGTCCATGACGGTAAAATTAAACGAAACCATCTCAGATTATCCCTGGAATTTAGCAAATGCTCCCATCACCGTAACTGCCAAAGGAAGAATTATTCCTTTCTGGGAGAAGACAATGAACTCAACAGGAAAGATTCCGTTTCCATCATACCCCTATAATAATTTAGGTACGCCTCTGGAAACGCTTACCCTGATACCTTATGGTTGTACTACTTTGCGGATTGCACAATTCCCAGTGGTGGATGCGCACCAGCGATGAATTTTTGTGGCGCGAGCTTCCAGCTCGCAATAGATACAACTCTTTTTGTAATAAACAGCTTACTTATACTTGGCGTCGAGCTGGAAGCCCGCGCTACAGTTATACTCAATACCCATACCATTCCGCCCACCATGCCTGCAATTGTCTTCTAATCTCATTTTCACGGGCATTATTGCTTGGCTCGTAGAGCTTAGTGCCTTTCAGTTCGTCAGGTAAAAAATTGAGTTTGGTAAAATTACCCTCGTAATCGTGGGCGTATTTATAGTTTTTGCCATAACCAATCTGCTTCATCAATTTGGTAGGAGCATTGCGCAATGCCAGAGGAACAGGTAAATGAGAAGTCTTTTCAGCTAAAGCAATGGCATTTTCAATGGCCATATAGGAGGCATTCGATTTAGGCGAAGTGGCCAGATAAATAGCTGTCTGAGATAGGATTATTCTGCTTTCCGGATATCCAATCGTTTTTACTGCCTGCATACAGTTATTAGCCATAATCACAGCCGTAGGGTTGGCATTGCCAATATCTTCCGAAGCCAGAATTAACATTCTTCGGGCTATGAACTCTACATCTTCTCCAGCTACAATCATACGCGCCATCCAGTACAAAGCCCCATTAGGGTCAGAACCCCTCATAGACTTAATAAAGGCCGAAATAATATCATAATGCTGCTCCCCCGATTTATCGTAACGAGCAATATTGCGTTGCGCCACTTCCTCCACCAGATCATCGGTAATCACAATAGGCGTATCAGGTGGGAAAGAAAAAGTAATGATTTCAAGCAGATTTAATAGTTTTCTGCCATCTCCACCCGATAGGCGCATCAGCGCTTCATATGAGTCTACTTTTATGTTCCGTTTTTGCAGTTCCACATCTTCCCTGATGGCTCTATCCGTCAGTTCTTTTAGTTCCTTTTCACCAAAAGATTCCAATACATATACCTGACATCGTGATAGCACCGCACCATTAATCTCAAAAGAGGGGTTTTCGGTAGTAGCGCCAATCAGTGTAATTTTCCCTTTTTCAACGGCCGCCAGTAGTGAATCCTGCTGAGATTTATTATAGCGATGAATTTCATCAATAAATACGATAGGGGGGAATAAACCCGATGGCTTGCTGATAACCTCCCGTAGCTCTTTTACACCAGAACTCACGGCATTTAGTTGATGAAACTGACGCTTAGTAGTTTCGGCTATCAACAAAGCCAAAGTAGTTTTACCGGTGCCAGGAGGCCCCCAAAGAATCATCGAAGGAACCAGATTGGCTTCGATGGCTTTGCGGAGCGGTTTGTTTTTACCCAGAATATGTTCTTGTCCGATATAGTCATCTAATTTTTTCGGACGCAGGCGTTCGGCTAATGGTGCAGTCATGTTAATAGTTGTTATGTGATTTTGTAATAAATCCAAGTAGCGATAGAAATATAGCAAGAAATATTTTCAATGACAAATATACTTCGCTTCTTGGAATTGTAGAACCACTCCTCTATTTTTACCCATTCGAAAACAAAACCTGATTCGCTTCGACCTATGGCAAAGAAAACGACTTCTACCAAGAAACAAGAAGAACCTCAAGAAGAAAATAGCCCCAGTTTCAAAAACGTAGAGCCATTCAGTTTATTTACAGATTTTGACATTAATCTTTTCAAGGCCGGTAAGCACTATCGTCTTTATGAAAAGATGGGCTCGCACGTGGTTGAAAACCAGGGTGTCATAGGTACTTACTTTGCCGTATGGGCTCCAAATGCCCGCTATGTGGCAGTTATTGGAGGCTTTAATGGCTGGACTCGTGGCTCACATCCACTGAACTCCCGCTGGGATGGTTCGGGTATCTGGGAGGGCTGGATTCCGAATATAGGTAATGGTGAGGTATATAAATATTTTATCTCGTCGAATACAGGCGAAGACCTTGAAAAAGGCGACCCTTATGCCTTGCATTGGGAGCATCCGCCTAAAACGGCTTCGGTGGTTTGGGATAACTGGTATGAGTGGAAAGATCAGGAGTGGATGCAAGCCCGCCGTCAGAAAAATGCACTAACTGCTCCTATTTCAGTATATGAATTGCATTTAGGTTCATGGCAACGCGACCCGGGTGACCCTGAACGCAGACTAACCTATCGCGAAATAGCCAATACGCTGGTGCCTTATATCAAAGAAATGGGCTTTACGCACGTAGAGTTTATGCCAGTGATGCAACACCCTTATGAACCATCATGGGGCTATCAGATTACAGGATATTTTGCTACCAGTAGCCGCTTCGGGACACCACAGGATTTTATGTATCTCGTAGAACAACTCCATATCAGTGGTATCGGGGTACTACTCGACTGGGTGCCATCGCACTACCCAAGTGATGCACACGGTATTTATCGTTTCGATGGTACAGCCTTATATGAGCATGAAGACCCTCGTCAGGGCTATCATCCCGACTGGAAGAGCTATATCTTCAACTATGGTCGCTATGAAGTGCGTTCGTTTCTGATAAGTAATGCGCTTTTCTGGTTAGACAGATTCCATGCAGATGGCTTGCGGGTTGATGCCGTAGCCTCAATGCTCTATCGTGATTACTCACGCAATGCCGGAGAATGGGTGCCGAATATATTTGGAGGTAGAGAGAATCTGGAGGTAATCTCGCTTTTCAAGGAATTAAACGAAGAAATATATAGAAGTTTCCCTGACACACAGACTATTGCCGAAGAGTCAACGGCGTTTCCGGGGGTTTCAAGACCAGTGTACACCGGTGGTTTAGGATTTGGTATGAAATGGATGATGGGTTGGATGAACGATACCCTTCGCTATTTTGCCAAAGACCCGATGTACCGTAAATGGCATCAGAACGACATCACTTTCAGCTTGGTCTATGGTTTCTCAGAAAACTTTATGTTGCCACTCTCGCATGATGAAGTGGTATACGGTAAAGGTTCATTAATTGAAAAAATGCCGGGCGACCAATGGCGGAAGTTTGCCAATCTTCGCTTATTGTTTACCTATATGTTTACGCACCCGGGTACTAAACTCTTATTTATGGGTGGAGAATTTGCCCAATATGCTGAGTGGGATTTTGAGAGGAGCCTTGACTGGCATTTGCTGGAACATCAGCCAAATAAAGGGGTAAACGAACTGATGAAAGACCTGAATAAACTCTATCGTAGCGAAGCTTCATTGTTTGACAAACAATTCTCGCCTGATGGTTTTGAATGGATTGATACCAGCGACCGCGAAAATGCCGTGATTGTATACGCCCGTAAAGGTTTCAATGAAAAAGATACAACAGTAATCATATTGAACTTCACCCCTGTACCACGCTCGCCCTATAGAATTGGTGTACCGGCAGCGGGCACTTACGAAGAAGTTTTCAATAGCGATAACCAGAAATATTGGGGAACAGGCGTGGTAAACGGCAACGTAAAAACCGACAAAATTCCAACGCATGGAAAGGATAATTCAATAGAAATCTCCCTACCGCCATTAGGAGGGATAGTGTTCAGATTGAAACAGTAAAGCAAAAAGGCTCTGAGAAATCAGAGCCTTTTTGCTATCCTAAAATCCTAAGATTTATCGGTGCCTGACTAGATAGGCCACCACATTAATAAATCTTTATCCTATTAAGAATTAGTTAGTCATTTTAAAGTGCCAAGCCGGTTGGGGGGGGGGTGGGGGGGGGCGCCCCCCCCGAAAACGCACAAACCACCCAAACGCGGCCGGCACAGCCCACCCCCCCCCCC